>CAZVFF010000029.1:0-7755 GCA_964626395.1 uncultured Iamiaceae bacterium
GCCTCGGCGATCCGTTCGGGGTCGCCACCGTCACGGGCCGAGCCGAACACGATGTTGTTCCGCAACGTGTCGTCGAACAGGTACACGTCCTGGGGGACCAGCCCGATCGCCCGCTGCCAACCGCTGTGCACGTCGGCCACATCGGCGCCGTCGATCGTGAGGCGCCCCCCGGTGGGCGACAACAGGCCCAACACGATGTCGACCAGCGTGGTCTTACCCGCCCCGGTGGAACCGACGATCGCGATCGACGACCCGGCCGGCACCGTGAAGGACACGTCCTCCAGCACGTCCGCGTCGGTTCCCGGGTAGCGGTAGTACAACGACGACGCCTCGATCCGGTCGGCCAGCACCAACGGTTCCACGTCGCGTTCGGACGGGTCCGGCGGCGGCAGGGAGTCCAGGTCGTCGAGCACGAGGTCGATCGCCTTGGAACTCACTCGCAACGTCGACGTCGACGCCAACATCGTCGACAACGACGGCAGCAGACGGAACCCGGCGGCCACGAACAGCCCCAACGTCGCCGCCCCCGACTCGAGCGTGCCGCCGGTGAAGATCACCGCGCTCAGCAACGCCACCCCCAACACGAACAGGATCTCGATCGAATAGCGCGGCACCAACCCCAGGAACAGTTGCGCCCGTCGGGCGGACGCCTGCTCGATCTGTGCCTCACGGTAGGCATCCAGGAAGTACGGCATCGTGCCCCGCACGTACACCTCCTTGACCCCACCGAGGCCCTGCAACGCCGCCTGGGTCGCCGCCCGGGACGACGACATCAGTTCCTCACCGGCGACCTTGGAACGCCGGTCGATCAGCCGGTGGATCCCCAGACCCACCAGACCGAAATACACCACCGCCGCCGTCGCCGGCAGCGGACGCGCCACGACCAGCACACCCAACACGGCGACCACCGTGACCAACTGGGTGCACAACTCCAGGAACGCCAACACCCCCGAGCCGTACGACTGGTACACCGCCCGGTCGATCGTGCGCAGGATCTCCGCCGAGTTGCGGCGCAGATGGAACGTGTAGTCGGCGCTCATGTACCGCTCGAACATGTCGGTCGAGACGTCCGCGGACTGCCGGTTCACCACACCGAGCATCCACCATTCGAAAACCAACGTGAAGATGCCCTTGGTCAGGAACGCCGCGAACACGATCACCGCGAGGATCATCACCAGACTCGAACGGGACGGCTCGCCGAACAGGTCCGACAGTTTGCCGACGTACCCGCCCTGGGTGCCCGGGTCGGTGATCGCCTGCATCAGCGGCAACACCAGGGCCACACCCAGCACGTCGAGCGCCGCCGCGACCAGCATGCCGACCACGGCGAACCGCAACCGACGTTGAACCGGACGGTCCATCGTGCGGTACAGCGCTGCGAGCGCTCTGCTCAACGGCATCGAAGCCGCGCCCCCGGACACGGAGGCGCAATCTATCGCACCGGGCACCACTAGATTCTCCGTACGTGACCGACGACGCCGTCTACCGGATCTCCGACGGGGTGCTCGTCGCCCCGTTCACCGACACCGCCGTTGCCGTCGACCTGGCGACCGACCGTGCCCACGTGCTCAGCCCGGCCGCCGCGTGGCTGTTGACCCAGGACTCCCCCGTGTCGATCGACGCGTTGGTCGCCGACAGACCGGAGAACGAACGGGCCGGGTTGGCCGAGTCGATCCTGGACATGATCGACACGTTGCGCACCCCGGGCCTGGTCGAACGCGACGACCCGTACCCGTGGCCCGAACCCTTCGGCCCGGGCGGCGGACCCCGACCGGGCGCGCACACCGGGGCGACCCACGCCGTGATCGACCGCCGCATCGCGTTCCGCAGCGACGACGCCGACCTGGTGGCCAGGGTCGACGCCATGTTGGGCGACGCCGTGGACGAACCCGCCGACCGGTTCTTCGACCTGGTCCCCGACCCGGACTCCGGCGCGGTCACCCTGTACGCCGCCGACGAATGGGCGTTCCCCGCCGAGACGAACCTGATGAACCAGCTGCCGGCGGTGTTGAACGACGACGGCTCCCACACCCACGGCGTCGTCGTGCTCCACTGTGGCGCGGTCCGCACCCCCGACGGGCGCATCATCGTCATGCCCGCCCCACCCAGCGCCGGCAAGTCGACGCTCACCGCGGCGCTCGTCGCAGCCGGATGCGACTACCTGGGCGACGAATCGGTCGGGATCCACCCGGACGGTTCACTGCTCGGCTACCCCAAACCGCTCACCCTGAGCCCCGAATCACGCCGGGTGCTCGGATTGGCCGAATCCGGGTTCCCGCACACCCGGGTCGAGGAACTGCGCGGCGACACCCGACGGGTCACGACCGCCGCCGGCGTCGACGAGATCCTGCTGGTGCGCTACGACCCGGACCACACCGGCATGATGAGCGGCCGCCCCCTGGACCCGGTCCCCGCACTCGAAGCGGTGCTCGGCAACGTGTTGAACCTGGCCCGCGCCGGGGAAACCGGCCTGGAAGCGGTGTGCAACCTGGTCGAATCGGTGCCGGTGGTGCCCTTCACCCACGCCGGTGTCGACGACGCCGTGCCGGTCATCCTGGGCGCCCGATAGCATCGGGGCCCATGGAGGTCTGTGGACTCACCCGGATCCTGCTGCCCGCGGCGGTGGTCGGGATCATCATGTCGACGGTCACCCTGAACGAGACCGTCGGTTGGGTCGCCGCGATCATCACCGGGGCGGTCGTGTGGGCCGCGATGCGCGCCGCCGGTGACCGCGGTGCGTGCGCCACACCCGGCAGCGACGACATCGACGTCGACGTGCCCGAACCGGTGTTCACCGTCGAGGAACTGCTCGAACGCTGAGCCGGTTCGTTCAGACCACGACGACCGGCACCGTCGCGTGGTGCACGACCTGACGGCTGACCGAACCGAGCACCATGCCGGCCACCGCACCGTGACCCCGGCTGCCCACCACGATCATGGCGGCGTCGTCGTGGTCGACCAACGCCCAGGCGGCACTGCCGGTGGCCACCGTGGTGGTCACCTCGATCCCCTCCAGCGTCGCCGACGCGGCGATCGTGGCGAGCTGTTCGACGGTCGCGTCGCGCAAGGCGTCCAGCACCTGGGGCACGGCCATCGCCGGGTACAGCGGTGCCTGCCACGCCGCGACCAGATGCACGGCCCGGCCGGTGCGACGTGCCTCGTCGGCGGCCCAGGCCAACGCCCGGTCCGAACCGTCCGAACCGTCGACACCGACGACGATTCCGCCGTCGACGTCGCGGTCGGATTCGTGGATCACGACCACCGGGCAGGTCGCCAACTGCAACACCCGGGACGACACCGAACCCAACAGCAGACCCTTGAACCCGCCCAGACCGCGGGCGCCCACGACCAGCAGATCGTCGGGGCCGGCCAGCCCGACGAGCGATTCGGGGGCGGCGCCGTGCACGGCCCGACGGGTGATCGGCGCGGTCACGCCGTAACCGTCGAGCACGTCGTCGAGCAACGCCGCGGCCTCCACGTCACCGAAATCGGGGACGAGTTTCTCACCCGGTTCGTGGTGACCCTGGTTGAACACGTTCCAGG
This sequence comes from uncultured Iamiaceae bacterium, assembly GCA_964626395.1. GTDB lineage: Bacteria > Actinomycetota > Acidimicrobiia > Acidimicrobiales > Iamiaceae > JAFDWI01. Next base: position 3,544 of record CAZVFF010000029.1, read on the forward strand.
CGAACACGGCGACGATCTCGTCGCCGGTCCGTTCCGCCCGGGCCGCAGCCCACTCGAGTGCCTGCCCCGCGAACGGCGACCCGTCCACACCGACGATCATGCGACCCATGGCCGAGATGCTACCGGTTGGCGGTGCCCCTAGCCTTGTGGACATGACCATCGACACCCTGCACTGGTCCGACGCCCGCGCCGAGATCCACAAGGTCGTCGTCGGCCCCTTCGACAACAACGTGTTCGTGCTGCGGTGCAGACGCACCGGTGACGCCGTGCTGATCGACGCCGCGAACGAACACGAACTGCTGCTGGACCTCGCCCGGGACCTGGGGGTGCACCGCGTGCTGGAGACCCACGGACACTGGGACCACATCCAGGCGATCCCCGAGATGCGCGACGCCGGCTACGAGGTCGCCGTCACCGCCGCGGACGCCGACATGCTGCCCTCCTACGACACGACCCTGGACGACGACGTCGTCATCGAAGTCGGCGACCTGGGCCTGCACACGATCCACACACCCGGGCACACCCCCGGGTCGATCTGTTTCCGCCTGGACCACGCACCCGTGCTGTTCTCCGGTGACACGTTGTTCCCCGGCGGGCCGGGCAACACGTCGTTGGAGGGCGGCGACTTCGAAGCGATCATCGCCTCGATCGACGAGCGTCTTTTCGCCACGCTCGGCGACGACACGATCGTCATGCCCGGCCACGGGCTGGACACCACGATCGGCACCGAACGGCCGGCCCTCGACGAATGGGTCGAACGGGGCTGGTGAACCGGCCGGGTGGCCGTAGAGTGGACCGGCGATGACCATCATCGAGTCCTCCGCTGCGGTCGACGCATTCGATGTCGCCGCGATCAAGTCACAGTTCAAGATCCTGGAGCGGCTGATCCACGGAAAACCCGTGGTCTACCTGGACTCGGCCGCGTCGTCGCAGAAACCCGAAACGGTGATCGAGGCGATGGCGGCGTTCAACCGCACCAGCTACGCGAACGTGCACCGGGGCGTGTACACCATCGCCGAGGAGGCCACCGCCGCGTACGAGTCGGCCCGCACCGCCGCGGCCCGGTTCATCGGCGCCCCGGACCGCCGCGAGATCATCTTCACCCGCAACGCCACCGAGTCGATCAACCTGGTCGCCCAGACCTGGGGCCGGGCCAACCTGGGCCCCGGCGACGTGGTCGTGTCCACCGAAATGGAACACCACGCGAACATCGTGCCCTGGCAGATGCTGGCCGCCGAACGCGGTTTCGAGCTGCGGTTCATCCCGCTCACCGACGACGGCCACCTGGACCTGACCGACCTCGACGTCCTGTTGGACGGCGCGAAGCTGCTGTGCGTCACCCACGAATCGAACGTGCTCGGCACGATCAACGACATCCCGGCCCTGGCCGAGACGGCCCACGCCGTGGGCGCGTTGATCCTGGTGGACGCCTGCCAGTCCGTACCCCACATGCCCGTCGACGTGCGCGAGCTGGGCGCCGACTTCGCGGCGTTCAGTGCCCACAAGATGCTGGCCCCCACCGGCATCGGCGTGCTGTGGGCGCGGGCCGAGCTGTTGGAGGCCATGCCCCCGTTCCTGGGCGGCGGCGAGATGATCGCCGATGTGCGCCTGGACGGGTTCACCACCAACGAACTGCCGTGGAAGTTCGAGGCCGGCACGATGCCGATCACCGAGGCCGTCGGCCTGGAAGCCGCCATCGACTTTCTGGAGAACATCGGAATGGATGCCGTGCGGGCCCACGAGGTCGCCCTGAACCGCTACGCCATGGAAACGCTCAGCGCACGCTTCGGGGACAAACTGCGGATCTTCGGACCGACCGACCCGACCGAGCGTGGCGGGATCGCGTCGATCGACTTCGACGGCATCCACCCCCACGACATCTCCCAGGTGCTCGATGAACACGGCGTGTGCGTCCGGGCCGGGCACCACTGCGCGAAACCGCTCATGCGACGCCTGGGTATGGGGGCGACCGCACGGGCGTCGTGGTACGTGTACAACGACGAGTCCGACATCGACGCCCTGGGCGACGCGTTGGAAGCCACCGGAGAGTTCTTCTCGATCTGATCGGAGCGGCGACGATGGCAGGGCTCGAAGACCTCTACAAGGAAGTGATCCTCGACCACTACCGCGACCCGCGGTGCCGGGGTTCGCTCCCGGTGCCCCCGGCGGTGTCGGCCGAGGGGTTCAACCCGCTGTGCGGCGACGAACTGACCGTGTATTGCGAGGTGTCGGGCGACCGGCTCGACAAGCTGCGGATCGACGGCCGGGGCTGTTCGATCTCCCAGGCGTCCGCGTCGATGATGGCCGAGGTGCTCGAAGGCCGCCCGTTGGCCGACGTGCACACCACGATCGGCATGTTCAACACGCTCATGTCGGTCCACGAGGCATCGCTGGGCGACCCCGACCACGGCGCACTCGACGCCGACGGCCTGCCCGCCGACGACGAGGCCCCCGTGCTCGACGAGGCGGCGCTCGGCGACCTGGTGGCCCTGCGGGGCGTGCTGCGCTACCCGCGTCGCATCAAGTGCGCCACCCTGGGTTGGCAGACCCTGGGCCGCGCCCTCGCCGAAACCACCTGACACGGCGGAAACCCCCAGACGCGGGCACGAAGGAAGAATTCTCCCTGCGTTGGTACACTTGGTTCCATGGCGTTGAACATCAAGTCGCCCGTCGCCGACGCGCTGGCCCGGGAAGTGGCCGCTCTCGCGGACGAGAGTCTGACCCAGGCCGTGGTCACGTCACTGGAACAACGTCTCGCCCACCTTCGCGCCAGAGCCGGTACGACCGGAGTGGCGGCACGACTGCGTCGACTCGCCGACGAGTACGCCGAACTGGCCGTCGCCGATCCTCGAACACCGGACGAGATCATCGGCTACGACGCCGACGGCCTCCCGACATGAGCGCGATGGAGCCTTCGGAGCCCGCACGAACCGATCTCGTCGTCGACACCTCCGCGATGGTGGCGATCATCCGGGGAGAACCGGGTGCGGCATGGCTCGCCTCGCGATTGGACCCACCCGGGACCCATCTGATGGCCGCACCGACCCTGTTGGAGCTGGGGATCGTGCTGGAATCCCGCGCGCCGGGATCGGTGGGCATCGCCCGTCGAGCGGTCCGAGATGCATCGATCGAGGTGGTCGCCTTCGACGACGACCTCGCCGAACGGGCGATGGAAGGCTGGCGACGTTTCGGCAAGGGCCGACATCGGGCCGCGCTGAACTTCGGGGACTGCCACACCTATGCGCTCGCCGACCGACTCGGACTCCCCGTCCTGTGCACGGGGAACGACTTCGCGCAGACCGGTCTCGAGGTTGTGCGGCCGAGCTGATGGCCGACCACAGCTAGCGGCGGCGGCGCAACCAGCCGAACAGGCCGCGGGGGCGGTTCCGTTCGGCGTCGAGTTCCGCGTGGATGTCGGGTGCTGCGGCATTCACGATGTCCTCCGCGGCGTCCAACAGTTCGGCGATTCCCTCGGCCTCGGGTTGCTCCGGGGTGGGCGGCCGGATCAGTGAGCCGTGGTCCCAGGCCACGTCGGCCAGGCGACGTTCGTAGGCCGGGCAGTCGTCGGGGCAGCGCCACGGTGCCTCGGGGGCCAGATCCAGGGCGCACTTGCGGACCGTGTCCCCGTTCGGGTAGGTGCGGGACTGGAAGTGCTTGCACTCCTCGCGCATGGGCACGATGCGACGACCTACCGCGACTCGAGCGGAACCAGCTTGACCGGTCCGCGCATGTAGGGGTTCTCGCCGGCCGCGTGGTCGGTCACGTCGACGATCTTCGTGATCTCCGGGGCGACGCGTTTGACCATCACCTCGACGCTGGCCTTGACCGTCACCTGCGACGACGAACAGCCCTGGCAGCCGCCGTGCATCGAGATCTCGAGCGTGTCGCCGTCCAGGCCGACCATCGAGATCGACCCACCGTGGGCGGCCACCCGCGGGTTCACCTCGCGTTCGAACAACCGCTCGATGATGCGGCGCAGTTCGGTCTCGCCGCGGGGCGCGTCGTCGTTGGTGTGCCCGTCGATGTCGGGTACCGAATCGAGCACCGCGGGGGCCGCCGAGGTGAGCAGTTCACGGATCACCGCACCGATCCGCTTGCGCAGGTCGCCCCATTGCACGTCGGACCGTTTGGTGACGGTCACGACCGTGTCGGCGATCAGCACGTGGGTGATCGCGCCCAGGTTCAGGCCCACGGCCTTGTACTCGGCGCCCA
>CAZVFF010000029.1:7765-15180 GCA_964626395.1 uncultured Iamiaceae bacterium
CGCCCAGTTCGAAGATGTGCTGGGGCAACGGCGACCCGGCCGCCTCGCCGGCCGATTCGAACGCGTACGGCCCACCCGGGTGCACCTGCGCCGAGCAGATGAACCGACAGGTGTCCGGATCGGCTTCGGACACCTCGGCCCGGATCCGGATCTCCGACGGTTCGGTCGCCACGGTCATCAGACCTCCTCGGACACCGACGCCGTCAGGTGTTCGGCCAACCGGCGCATGAACGTGAAGGTGTAGATGCCGGTGCCGTGCCCGTCGGACCAGTCGATGATCATCGCGTAGGTGCCCACGGACGTGATCCTACGGGGATGCACGTCGGCCGGCACCGTGGCCGGATCCAACAGCGCCTCACCGCTCATCTCCTCCACGCAGTACGCGCACGGGCACGCCAGACGCATGTCGCGCACGTCCATGGAGTCGAGCCGTCCGTCGGCCCAGGCGATCTCGAGCGTACGCGGGTCCCGGGCCCGCAGGCCGACCGGTGCGGACGGGTCCCCACCGGAGGACTCGGCCCATTCGGGTGCGCCCTCACCGGAGTCCCAGTTCCACGCGAACGGCCGCATCCCGGCCGCGCCACGGCCTTCGGCCTGGGCGACCAGTTCGGTCGCGATCGCGTCGTAGGCGAGCGCGGACACCGACTCGGGTGCCCCGGCCACGATCGGTGTGCCGGTGTCACCCGAGTCGACCACCGCCGGGTCGAGGGGCAACGAACCCAGGAACGGGACCTCCAGCTCGCGGGACATCCGCGACCCGCCACCGTGGTGGAAGATGTCGGTCGTCGACCCGCAGTGCGGGCACGTGAAGGTGCCCATGTTCTCGACGATCCCCAGGATCGGCACCGACACCTTCTCGAACATCCGCAGCCCCCGCCGGGCGATCTTGAGCGACACGTCCTGTGGCGTGGTGACGATCACCGCGCCGGTCAGCTGCACCGACTGGGCGAGGGTCAGCTGCGTGTCACCGGTGCCGGGGGGAAGGTCCAGCACCAGGTGGTCCAACTCGCCCCAGGCGACCTGGGCGAGGAACATCTGCAGGTACTTGGTGACCATCGGGCCGCGCATGATCGCCGGTTCGTCGTCGGACCGCAGCAGACCCATCGACACGGCCTTGATGCCGTGGACCTCGGTTGGCAACAGTTTGCCCTCGGGAGAGGCCTGGGGCGGTTCACCGAAGGCGAGGCCCAACATGCCCGGGATCGACGGGCCCAGCACGTCGGTGTCGACCAGCCCGACGGTGTGGCCCGCGTGGGACAACGCCAAGGCCAGGTTCACCGCGACGGTCGATTTGCCGACACCGCCCTTGCCCGAACCGATCGCGATGATGTTCGAGATCCCGGGCAGGGGTTCGTTGCGGGGGACGTGGGTGTGGGGCATCGGGTTTCCTTTCGGTGAGCCGGCTCCGCTCGGTTGCTTGGTGGTGCGTGCGGGGTGATCGATCTGCAGCGGTCGGCCGGTCGGTCACCCCCGCTCATTCGAACTTCGGGAGGAAACCTCGGACATACCGAGGTTTCCTCCCGAAGTTCGAAGGCGGGCTCGGTCAGTACAGGCCGAGTTCGATCTTGGCGGTCTCGGATATCTTCTCCATGCCCCAGGGCGGGTCGAACACGATGTTCACCTCGACGTGTGCGACGCCGGGCAGGCGCAGCAGCTTGGCCTTGACGTCCTCGGCGAGGATGTCGCCCATGCCGCAGCCCGGGGCGGTCATCGTCATGTCGATGCTGATCCGGTTGCCGCCGTCGTCCTCGGGGATCGCGTCGCAGCGGTAGATCAGGCCCAGGTCCACGATGTTGATCGGGATCTCCGGGTCGAACACGGTGCGCGGCTGTTCGGTGACCGCATCCATCGAGAACTCACCGTCACGGTCGGCGCCGACCTCCTCCTCGGGTTCCCCGAGCAGTTCCTCCAGACCCATCCGACGCAGGTCGCGGGCTTCGATGCGGGCCAGGTGCCCGGTGGGGGTCTGCACGGTCACCGACCCACCCAGGGCCTGGGTGACCATCACCTGGTCGCCCTGGTGCAGGATCGCGGTCATCCCGCTGGGGATCAACGTGACCGCACAGTCCTCGGGCAGTTCGGCGATGGGTCGGGTTGAGGACATGGACATGGGGGAACTCCTCGGGTTACTCGGTGGTGACCGCCGCAGCGACCGGCGTGTCGGTGTCGTCCAGGATCTGTCGCAACGCCTGCCAGGCGAGCGCGGCGCACTTGACCCGGGTCGGGAACCGGCTGACCCCGCCGAGCGCGGCCAACTTGCCCAACTCGGTCGGGTCGACCGGTTCGGTGTCACCGTTGTCACCGACCGCACCCAGCAGCATCGTGTGCACCTTGTCGAACAGGGCGCGGGCGTCGGCGACCGAGGAGCCCTTGACGGCTTCGGTCATCAACGACGCGGACGCCTGGGAGATCGCGCACCCACTGCCGGTGAACGCGATGTCGGTGATCACATCCGCGTCGTCGACGTGCAACATGATCTCCAGCTCGTCACCGCACAACGGGTTCTGACCCTCGATGCGCCGGTTGGCGTCGGCCAGTTCCCCGAAGTTGCGGGGCTGGCGGCCGTGTTCGACGATGACCTCGCGGTACAGCTCGGCGAGATCCGGCTCGGCGTCGAAACTCAAAGCTCGTCGCTCCCCGGTTCGATCCCGGGCACGTTGTGGGCCAACACCTCGGCCGCACGCCGGGTGTCGGCGTCGGGGTGCAACCGTGCCGAGACCAGGCCGGACACGTGGTCGTGCAACGGGCCGTCGCCCAGGGTCTCGACGATCTCGGCCACGAACGCGTAGGTGAGCAACCGGCGGGCCTCGTCGTCGGGGATCCCGCGGCTGCGCAGGTAGAACAGCTGGTTGTCGTCGAGCCGCCCGACCGACGCACCGTGGGTGGCCTTGACGTCGTCGGCCCAGATCAACAACCGCGGCCGGGTGTCGGCCTCGGCGGTGTCACTGAGCAACAGGTTCCGGTTCGACTGGTCCGAATCGATCCGCTGGGCGCCCCGGTGGATCACGATCTGGCCGTTGAACACACCGTGACCGTGGTCGTCGATCACCCCGCGGTAGATCTCGCGGGACACCCCGCCCTCGGCGAAGTGTTCGATCAGCACCGGATGGTCGTGCTGTTGGGTGCCCCGGGGCACGTACAACCCGTCGATGTGGGTGTTCGCGTTCTCGCCGACCTGACGGACGTGCACCTCGTGACGACCCACGGCGGCCCCCAACGCGGCGACGAAACCGTCCAGTTCCGAATCTGCTTCCTGGGTGACGTCCAGCAACGACAGGTGGAACGCCGTGTCGGGCTGGTTCTGCAGGTCCCGGTGGTGCAACACCGCGCCGGGGGCCAGCCGCACCCGGGTGGTCAGGTTCAGGCACCCCACCGCGTCGGGCACACCGAAGGCCGAGGTCACCAGCGTCGCCTGGGACCCCTCCCCCAGCCGGACCGGGTGGCGCAGGTTCGCCAGCACCGGTTCACCCCGCCCGGTGAAGATGTGGATCAGGTGCACCGGTTCGTCGACGGTGACCCCGTCGGCGACGTGGACCGACACCCCGGCGGTGGCGAGCGCCATGTTCAACGCGTCGAACGCGTGACCGGGCTCTTCGGCGATCAGGTCGTCGCGGGCCAGATCGCCCTGCAATGCGGGACCCAGCTGGCCGATGGTCAACCCGTCGATGTCCAACAAACGCGACACCGCCGGCGCGAAATGACCGTCGACGAACACCAGACGGTCCCCACCGAGGTCGGGGATCCGCCCCAGGAACGGGGCGACCACCGGATCGTCGACGGCGACATCCGCGTCGGCCGCTGCGGGCGTGACGAACGACGTGGCCAACAGCGCGTTCAGCTTGACGTACCGCCAGTCCTCGTGTTTGCGGGTCGGGTACCCGTGTTCGGTGACGTAGTCGACCGACTCGGTCCGCAAGCGGGTCAACCAGTCCGGGTCACCGGCGTCGCGTGGGGCGACCGAGCGCGACCCGGCGAGTTCGGCCAGGGTGACGCCGCCGCTCACCGGACGCCCGCCGCAACGAGGTCCTCGTAGCCGGTGTCCTCGAGTTCCCGTGCCAACTCGGGCCCGCCGGAACGGATGATCCTCCCGTCTGCGAGCACGTGGACCACGTCGGGCACCAGCTCGTCCAGCAGGCGCTGGTGGTGGGTGATGACCAGCATGGACCGTTCCGGGGTGCGCAGCGTGTTCGCCCCGTGCGCGACGATCCGCACCGCGTCGATGTCGAGCCCCGAGTCGGTCTCGTCCAGGATCGCCATGCGCGGTTCCAGGATCGCCATCTGCAGGATTTCGTTGCGTTTGCGTTCCCCGCCGGAGAACCCCTCGTTCACCGAACGCCCCAGGAACGCCGGGTCCATCTCGACCAGCGCCATGCGTTCCTTCACGTACGCCATGAAGTCCATCGCGTCGAACGGGGTCTCGCCGCGGGCACGCCGGACCGCGTTCAGTGCGGTGCGCAGGAAGTACGAGTTGCCCACGCCGGGGATGTCGACGGGGTGCTGGAACGCCAGGAACAACCCGGCCACGGCCCGTTCCTCGGGGTTCATCGCCAACAGGTCCTCACCGGCGAGGCTCACCTTGCCGGACACCTCGTACTCCGAACGCCCCGCCAGCACGTGCGCGAGCGTCGACTTGCCGGCGCCGTTGGGGCCCATGATGGCGTGGACCTCACCGGCGGGCAGGACCAGGTCCAGGCCTTTGAGGATCTGCTTGCCGTCGATGGACGCGTTGAGACCTTCGATCTCGAGCAGGTTCATCCGACGCTGCCCTCCAGTTTCATGTTGAGAAGATTCCGGGCTTCGACCACGTACTCCATGGGGAGCTCCTTGAACACGTCCCGGCAGAATCCGTGGACGATCATCGACACGGCGTCCTCCTCGGAGATCCCGCGTTGGCGACAGTAGAACAACTGGTCCTCGGCGATCTTGGAGGTGTACGCCTCGTGTTCGACCTGCGCCGAGGCGTTCTTGACCTCGATGTAGGGCAGGGTGTGGGCGCCGCATTTGTCGCCGATCAGCAACGAGTCGCACTGGGTGTGGTTGCGGGCGCCCTCGGCGGAACGCATGATCTTGACCAGGCCGCGGTAGACCTGCTGGGCGACGTGGGTCGAGATGCCCTTGGACACGATCGTCGACGACGTGTTCTTGCCGATGTGGGTCATCTTGGTACCCGTGTCGGCCCACTGGTGGTGGGTGGTCAACGCCACCGAGTAGAACTCGCCGACCGAGTTGTCACCTTTCAGGATCACGCTCGGGTACTTCCAGGTGATCGCCGAACCGGTCTCGACCTGGGTCCAGGAGATCTTGGCGTTCTCCATGGCCCGGCCCCGCTTGGTGACGAAGTTGTGGATCCCGCCCTTGCCGTTCTCGTCGCCGGGGTACCAGTTCTGCACCGTGGAGTACTTCACGTCCGCGTTGTCCTTCGCGAGGATCTCGACCACGGCCGCGTGCAGCTGGTTGTTGTCACGCTGGGGGGCGGTGCAACCCTCCAGGTACGACACGGTGGCACCGTCCTCGGCCACGATCAGGGTGCGCTCGAACTGGCCGGTGTCGGCCTGGTTCATGCGGAAGTACGTGGACAGCTCCATCGGGCACCTGACGCCCTTGGGGATGTAGCAGAAGGACCCGTCGCTGAACACCGCCGAGTTGAGCGCTGCGAAGAAGTTGTCGCGGTAGGGCACCACCGTGCCCAGGTACTCACGCACCAGATCGGGGTGGTTCTGCACCGCGGCGGAGAACGAACAGAAGATCACGCCGACCTCGGCGAGCTGCTTCTGGAACGTGGTCGCCACCGACGCCGAGTCGACCACGGCGTCCACGGCCACACCCGACAGACGCTTCTGTTCCGCGAGCGAGATGCCCAGCTTGTCGAACATCTCCCGCATCTCCGGGTCGACCTCGTCCATGCTATTCAGCTGCGGCTTCTTCTTGGGGGCTGCGTAGTAGATGATGTCCTGGAAGTCGATCGGGTCCAGATGGAACATCTGCCAGTCGGGCATCTCCATCTCGAGCCACGCCCGGTAGGCCTGCAATCGCCATTCGAGCAACCAGTCCGGTTCGTGTTTCTTCGCCGAGATCAGCCGGATGACATCCTCGTTCAATCCGCGGGGGATCACGTCGGCTTCGATGTCGCTGACGAAGCCGTAACGGTATTCTCGGGAAGCGATCGCCTCGATCTCGGTCTTCTCGGCAGCGATCTCGTCGGTCACATCGGTCATGGGCACATCTTCCGAATCGGGCAGGGGACGTCGGGCAGCGTATTTATGCAAGTTGTCCCTTGTCAATCTACCGCAACACGTCCGGAACGACTATGGTGGTCCACGTGGGTCTGGTCGACACAACCCGGGACAGTCTGTCCCCGGCACGCCGGAATGTCCTCATCGCGCTCAAGGAGCGCGGCGAGGCGTGCGCCGACGACCTCGCCGAGGTGCTCGGCATCTCGTCCTCGGCGGTGCGCCAGCACCTGTCGGGCCTGCGTACCGCCGGCTACGTGGCGACCCGGCCCGAACGGGGCCGCCCGGGCCGTCCCGTCGATCTGTACCACTCCACCAGCCGCGGCGACGCCGTGTTCACCCCGCCGGATTCGTCGCTCAGCCTCGAGCTGCTGCGTGACGTCGAGGCCGAGGACCCGGCGCTGGTCGAGAAGGTGTTCCAACGCCGCCAGGAACGCCGCGCGGGTGAGTTCCGTCGGCAGCTCGACGGGCTCGACTTCGAAACCCGTCTGGACCGGCTCAGCGAACTGCTCGACGACGAGGGCTACCTGACCCGCTGGTCGGTGCTCGACGGCGGCACCTACCTGTTGACGTTCAACAACTGCGCCATCTGGAAGATCGCCGAGCACTACCGCCTGGCGTGCACCACCGAACTGGAGTTCCTGCGTGCCGTGCTGGCACCGGCGACCGTGAAACGCATCGTGCACCGGCGCGAAGGCAGCTTCAACTGCGGCTACGAGGTCACCCCGGCCGACTGATCCGGTCTCCTCCGATGCCCGTTCCGGGCACGACCATCTGAGAGACTGGGCACGACGAGGGCGGAGCAAGCCCTCCGGGCTGTCGAAAACAGATTCCGCCACGTGCTCTTCCCAACCGTCCAATTCGCGATCTTCTTCGCCATCGTGTTGCCCACGAGCTGGCTGCTCGCGCACCGACGCGTGTCGTGGAGCGTGTTCATCGTCGTCGCGTCGTACGTGTTCTACGGCGCCTGGGACTGGAAATTCATCTTCCTCCTCGCCGGCTCCACGCTGCTCAACCAGGCCGCCGCCGTGGCGATCCACCGCTCGCGCACCCAGTGGCAACGCAACACGGTGCTGTGGATCGGGGTGGCGATCAACCTGGGGATCCTCGCCTGGTTCAAGTACTACGACTGCTTCGTCACCTCGGCCAACAGCCTGTTCTCAACCCTGGGAACCGACATCCAGC
>CAZVFF010000030.1:0-15154 GCA_964626395.1 uncultured Iamiaceae bacterium
GAGGATCTGCCAGCCCGAGCGGATGATGAACAGGATCATGAACATGTTGAAGAAGTGCTGCACGTTCACGAACACCGCGAACCCGGCCCGGGACTCCTCCGCGGCGGTGATCCGGGTCCCGGGCCACCGTTCGATGAACCGTTGCACGGCATCGAAGTTCCGCAGGCCCTTGGCCGCCGCGATCGCCACGATCAGGCCGACGAACCCGATCGGTGCCAGCCACAGCAGGTTGAACCAGCCGCTCCGGCCGATCCGCACCCGCGGCGCGATGCCGGTGGCCGACGGGATCGATCCCGCCCAGGTCGACGGGTCGATCCGGTTCTCCGGTGTGGTCAGAAGGTCGTGGAACTCGTGGATCTGGTCGGGGGAGAGGTTCGACCCGGGGCGCGATCGACCGTGGTCCCCGCCGTCGGGGGATCCGTGATCCCCGGGTGCGTCGATGTCGTCCACAGCGACCTCCGTTGTCCCCTCCGTGGTGCGACGCTAACGAGCCCGCCGTCGACCCGCAACGAATGTTCGGCACCGGCCCCCGGCGGCGCGTGCCCGGGCACGCCCGGGGGCGCGGCGAATCCACCATCCTGGTCGTGCGCCGTGCCGACCCCGGACGGCGCGTCCGTGGGCGCGCCGCCGGGAGGCCGGGGAGAACGATTTGTCCAGTGTCGGAGCGACAATCCGTGACCTGGCACCCCGATGAAAAGCGGCGGTCGCTCCGACACTGGACACGCGGTTGCCCACGGCGGCCGGCCAGCCCGCAGGAGTGGGGCGATGGTCCGCGCGCCGGTGGGCACGCGCCGCCGGGGGACCCTCACGGACCGGGACGGGGCGACGGCCCGGTCGTGCCGTGTCGGTTGGTGGCTGCGGTTTCCGCGATCCGACCGTCGCGGATCACGATCATCCGGTCGGCGAGTGTGGCTGCCTCGTCCGGGTCGTGGGTGATCAGCAACGCCGCGCCACGCTGGTCGGCCAGGTGCCGGGTGAGCAGCTCAACCATGTCGCGGTGCGCGGCGGTGTCCAACCCGGTCAACGGTTCGTCCAGCAGGATCACGTCCGGGTCGCTCGCCAGTGCCCGGGCGAGCGCGATCCGCCGTGCTTGACCTCCCGACAGTTCATCGGGGCGTGTCGTGGCCCGGTCGGCCAACCCGACCCGGTCCAGCCACTCGGTCGCGACCCGGCGAGCGTCGCGGCGTGACACCCCCCGCGCTCGCAGACCGAAGGCCACGTTGTCCGCCACCGACATGTGGCTGAAGAGCAGACGGTCCTGGAACACCAGCCCGACCGACCGTGCCTCGGGCGGGAGCCACCGTGCCCGGGCGGGTTCGTCCCAGACGACCCCGCCGACCCGCAGATGTCCGGCGTCGAGCGCCTGCAACCCGGCGATCGTGCGTGACAACGTGGTCTTGCCCGCACCGTTCGCGCCGACCACGGCGACGGTCGTCCCCGCCGGCACGACCAGGTCGACATCCAGATGGAAACCGTCGAAGGTGACACGTGCCGACACGTCCAGGTACCGAGCCGGGTCGTCGGCGCTCCCGTCGTGCCCGCGACCGTGGCCGGTCGGGTTCCCGACGGGTGTCACGACGCCACGCCCCCCAGCCACCGGTCGCGCAGCCCGACCAGCACCGCGAGCGACACCGCCACGAGCACCAGGCTCAGCACGAGCGCGCCGCCCGGGTCCTGTTGGAAGGTGAGGAAGATCTGCAACGGCATCGTGTCGGTGCGGGAAGAGTTCCCGGCGAAGGTGATCGTCGCGCCGAACTCGCCCAGTGCCCGGGCCCAGCACAGCACCAACCCGGCGACGAGCGACGGTGCGATCATCGGCAACGTCACGCGACGGAACGTGACGGCACGCGACGCACCCAGGGTGCGGGCGACCTCCTCGAAACGGCGATCCATGCCGCGCAACCCGGCTTCGACGGTGACCACGAAGAACGGCATCGCCACGAACATCTCTGCCAGGACCACCGCCCGGAGCGTGTAGGGGATCGTCACCCCGAACCATTCGTGGAGCCACGAGCCGATCAGGCCGCGCCGCCCGAACGCGCTCAGCAACGCCAGGCCGCCCACGACCGGGGGGAGCACCATCGGCAGCACCGTGACCGCCCGGACCAGGCGTCGACCCGGGAACTCGACGCGGGCGAGGATCCAGGCCAGGGGCAATCCGACGATGACCGCGCCGGCGGTCGCGATCGTGGAGCTCACCAACGACAACCACAGCGCGCTGCGGACCCCCGGTCGGGTCAGTTGGGTACCCAGCGACGACCACGGTGCCCGCCAGGCCAGACCCACCAGCGGCAACGCGCACAGCGCGACCGCGAGTGTCGCCCCCACCACGACGACCACGCCGGGCCGGTCACGGCCCCGACCCCGGGCGCGTCGGCGTCGCCCGAGGTCGCCGTCGGCGACGTCAGCCGGTGAGGAAGCCGTGGGCACCGAGGATGTCCCTTCCGGTCGGGGATCCGACGAAGTCGATGAACGCACGCGCGGCGGACGGCTCGTCGGCGTCGTCGACGAGCCCGATCGGGTAGGCGGTCGTCACGTTCAGCCCGTCGGGGATCGCCACCGCGTCGGTGAGGTCCGGGGACGTGCGGGCGTCGGTGACGTACGTGATGCCCGCATCCACCTCACCCGAGGCGACCTTGGCGACCACGGCCGCCACGTTGGCTTCGGACCCGACCGGTCGAGCGGTCACCCCGGCGCGTTCGAGCACGTCGCGTCCGAGCCGTCCGCAGGGCACCTCGGGGGCGCACAGCACGAAACGCACGTCGTCGCGCGCCAGGTCGCCCGGGTCGTCGATCCCGAGCGGGTTGCCGGCACCCACCAGCAACGCCATGCGGTTGCAGGCGAAGGTCATCGGGTCCGACACGTTCCCGGCGTCGGTCGCCAACCGCATCGTCTCGGCGTCCGCGGTGGCGAGCACGTCGGCGGGCGCGCCGGCGTCCAGGCGTGCGACGAGCTCCGAGGACGCCCCGGTGACGACCTCGACGTGGCTGTCGGGCTGTGCGTCGGTGAACGCCCCGCCCAGTTCGTCGAACGCGGCGGCCGTCGACGCCGCGGCGAAGATCCGGATGTCTCCGGTGACCGTGCCCGCCTCCGGCCCGTCGGGCGTGTCGGTCGGGACCGGACAGTCCTCCGCCGACGCCCCGAGGTCGACGGTGGCGGCGGACCCGGCGGTCGACTCCGACGCCGTGGACCCGTCGGACACCGAACCACATCCGGTCGACACGACGACGAGCAGCGCCGCCGTGGCCAGTGGACCCGCGAGTCGCGGCATCATCGTCACCCCGGTTCCGGCAGTTCGACGACCACGTTGGTCGACTTCACCGAGGCCACCGCCACGACACCCACGTCGAGGCCCAGGTCGTCGGCCGCTTCGCGGGTCATCAGCGACGTCACCCGGAACGGTCCGGCCTGCAGGCACACCTTGGCCATCACCCCGTCCCGCTCGACCGAGGTGACCAGCCCGGGGAACCGGTTCCGGGCGCTGCGCCGGACCACGGGGCGGTCCGCGGTCGGGTCGGCGGGCGCGGTCTCGGTGAGGATTCGTGCCAGGTCGGCCGCATCGATGAGGCGTTGCCCGCCGGGTCCGCGGGTGTGGGCGAGACGGCCGTCGTCGCACCATCGACGCACCGTGTCCACGCTGATCCCCAACAGGGATGCCGCTTCACCCGACCGCAGAACCTCGCTCATGCACAGATGTTTAGGTGCCGGGCATTGCATTTGCAATCCGAAATGGTGGGTCGGGTTGTCCGGTGGTCGACGCGGGGGTTCATCGGCAAGGATCGGGGTCGTGGCCGACGAGCCGTACCTGACCCACCTGGACGACGCGGGCCGTGCCCGCATGGTCGATGTCACCGCGAAACCCTGGACCCGTCGGGTCGCGGTGGCCCGTGGGCGCGTCGCCGCCGGTGTGGACACCGCCACCGTGCTCGCCGCAGAACCCGGTGCCGTCGAGGCCGCACGCGTCGCCGGTGTGCACGCCGCCAAGATCGCCTGGGACCTGATCCCGTTGTGTCACCCGATCCGTCTGGTGAACGTCGAACTCGTCATCGACTGTGTGGGCACCGACGTGCACCTCGAGTGCGTCACCGAGGTCGTCGCGCCCACCGGCGTGGAGATGGAAGCGTTGGCGGGTTGCACGTTCGCGGGCCTGTCACTGGTGCAGGTACTACGCAGCCACGACCCCGAAGTGACGCTCACCGACGTGACGCTGTGGCGCAAGGAGGGCGGTCGTTCCGGCGTGTGGGTCCGCGAGCCCGATTGATCGGACGCGGCGTCGGGCGTTTCCTGCCGCTTGCACATCGTGGGGTGCCGACATCCAGGGCACCCGCGGGCTGTTCGAGGATGGTCCTTGTACCGTTGACCCCACAGGACACGGGTCAGGTGTGCAAAGTCGTGATGGACACCTACCCACCGGGGTGATCGGATCGACGGTGCCGTCAGGAACACGTGATGTCCGGCGCTGGTAACCTGACCGTGTGGAGCCGCTGCGTGAAGTCGAATTCGTGGTCGAACCGGCAACGGAGGGTGGCTTTCACGTCTACGCCCCCGATTTGCCGGGTTTGCACACGCAGGGCGACACACTCGATGAGGCGACCGCGAACGCTCGGGAGGCATTGGAACTCTACATCGAGGGTTTGCGAGACGACGGGCGTGACCTTCCTGCCGGGGTCATTCGTCGTACCCTGCCGATCCCGGTGTGAACCACCGGCTCCCGGTCGTATCGGGTGCGCAACTCATCGGGATACTCGAACGGCTCGGCTGGGAGCCGGTTCGCCAACGGGGGAGCCATGTCCGACTGAAGCATCCCGATCGCCCCGTCGCGCTCGTGGTACCGAAACATCGGGAACGCAAGCGAGGCACGCTTGCAGCGATCCTTCGTGACGCGGAGGTCAGCCGCGACGAGCTCGACGAACTGCTCTGGCTCCCTCCCGCGAGTGGACTGCCGCACGCGCCTTGGCGTCGATCGCCTCGACGTCGTCGCCGGAGCCGATCCGTTCCCGGCCGAATCCTTCGTGGTCGTGGACCGCCCAGTCCTGAGCGTCCGGTTCGGTCGATGCGGCGAGCATCGCCCGGATCGTCGCGGTGATGGCCGCCGGGTCCCGGTCGGCGGCGATCCACACCCCGTGGTGTCGTCCGTTCAGGTGGTCGGCGAGTGACGCCACGTAGATCAACGGGCGTCGTCGGGGTGTGTCGTGTTCGGTGCTTCTGGCGACCATGCGATCGTCTCCTCCGCGTGGTGGCCCGATGGGGGCGGGCCCTCGTGCGTCGAAGGCGAGACGTCGCACCGGCCGTGTCTGCGCCGCCGTCGTTCCATGGGGGCTCGACGCCGGGACGTCCGTGCTGCTCCGTGCAATTGTGCTCATCTGCTGTGACACTCCCGCTGACGGTACGATCCGGCCGGGGCGGGGACCGCCGTGTTCACAGCCGCATGGGAACCGTAGGGAGCGTTCGAGCTCGAACATCGCCGCACCCGGGGCGACGTTCGAGGATCACGGCGGGGTCTGTTGGAATGAACCGTTCACGATCTCCCAGCCCGTGGGGAGCACGGTGTTCGCATTGGCAGTGAGATGTGCCGAGTAACCCACCGTGAGGGTGGCGCCCGACAGGTCCGCCCCCGACAGATCCACCACGTTCCAGGTGATGTCGGTGAGGGTCGTGTTCGTCAGATCCGCACCGGTGAGGTCGACCTGGGAGAGATGGATGCTCGCGAGGTTCATCCCGGACAGATCCGCACCGGACAGATCCACGCGGGCCAACAGGACACCGGCACCGACCAGGTTCGTGCCGGCCAGCTCGTACCCGGCGGGAATCCGGGGCGGGGTCGTCCAGGCGAGATCGTAGGTGTCGGTGTCGGAGAAGGTCGCCGACGACAGATCCGTGCCCGACAAATCCGTTGCGTCGATGGCACCGTTCGACAAGTTCGTGGCCGACAGGTTCGCACCGGTCAGATCCGAACCCGTGAGATACGAGAAGGACATGTCCGCGTGGGAAAGGTCCGCTCCGGACAGGTCCGCCGACCCGATGTTCGGGGATCCACTCGACGGGGACTGCGCGTGGGACAGGTTCGCTTTCGACAGGTTCGCAGCACCCAAACTCGGAGAGTTCACCAGGCCGAAGTTGGGCAGCGTCGCGTGCGACAGGTTCGCTCCGGTGAGATCCGCGTCGTACAGGTCCACACTCGTCAGGTCCGCGTCCGACAGGTCGCAGTTGTGCAGGTCCGCTCCAAGTAGGTAGGTCGATCCGCCGGCCTGCGCGGCCGCGCAGTGGGCACCCACGGTGAGGCTGACCGTGCCCACCGACAGCGTGCCACCGGGTTGCAGCGAGAACGCCGAACCGTCCGCGACATCGAAACTCACCCCGGGGCCGGTGCCACCACCGAGCATCATCGGGGCGTAGGTGTTCCCCGGCGTGACGAAGGCCAGCCGGTAGCCGATCCCGCTCAAGCCCTCCAAGGTGAACGTGCCGTCCGCCGCGGTCATCGTCCAGGTCGCGGCGTGGTTCGTCGACGCCACCACGGCGATCACTCCCACCCCACCCATCGGGTTCGTGCCATCGGGCTTCACCGTCCCGGTGATCGTCGACTCCGGTTGCAACGTCGCATCGACGTGCACCTGGTTCGGACTGCCTGCGGCAATCGTCGCCGCATCGGCCAGGGAAGACACCAGCGAACCGCCGGGTCCGGCGTACCCCGTCGCGTGTCCGGACTTGGAGAACCCGATCTTGTAGGTCTGCCCCATGTGCAGGGCACCGCTGTACAGCCAATACGTGCCGGTCAGGCCTGCGCTCACCGTCGAAGTGGTCAGGACGGCGTCGCCGGACGCGGCGTCATAGGCGGTCACCTCGACGCCGGGGATCCCGTCACCGTTCCCGTCGGTCACATCGCCCAGGATGTAGCCGATCTCGACAGCCAACGACCCCGTGATCTCGACCGGATCGGATCCGGTGACCGTCACCGCATCGGCGGCCGCCCGAGACGACGCGGCCGGCCACCAGGTGGTCGACGACCCCGACCCGAACCGCACCACGTAGTCACCGGCCGCCAACGCGTCGTGGGTGAACCACGCGTTCCCACCCGCATCGGTGATCCCGTCCGCCACCGCGGGTGCCGTCGTATCGTTCGCCGGGAACACCGACACCGTCACGTTCGCCGCGGGCGCCCCCGCCGACGCCGTATCGGTCAACGTCAGATGCAACGCGGTGTCGGCGGGCGACGGTTGACACGCCGTGATCCCGAACGCGCCCAACACCACCAACACCGCTGCAACCACCCCGAGGCGCTTGCGTACCGGTACATCCGGATTCCGACGCTTCAACGGCTTCATCGACAACCTCCGGGACAGAACGGCCACAACCAAACGGTCGCAACCAAACGGGCAGGTTCGATCATCACCCAGCCGAACGTCATCCACCTCAGTAGTCGACTACTGAATTTTCGCGATCACGACCCCGAAGCGAGCACCCCGGCCACGTCGGTGCGCTGCGACACCCCCAGTTTGGCGAACACCTGGTACACGTGGGACTCCACGGTCCGCACCGACAACGACAGCGCATCGGCGATCTCGCGGTTCGACAACCCACGCGCCACCAGACCCGCCACCTCCCGTTCCCGCTTGCTCAACCCGACCGGTTCCTGCAGGGCACCCAACAGGGGCGTCGAGGCCCCTTCACAGGCCTCCGACAACACCCTCGCACGGGCCGACGCCCGGCGCACCCCGGAGCGAACCCCGTCGAACCGGTACACCCCCACGGCCGATGCCGCGGCCTCGGCGGCGCGCAACATCATTCCCAGTTCGGCGAACTGTTCGGCCACCCGTTCCAAGGCGGGCCCGTCACCACTCACCAAGGCCCGGACGTACGCGGCGCAGATCCCCGAAAGTTCGCACTCGGTGGCCGCAGCGAGCTCGGTGAGTCGTCCCACGATCGGGTGCGGGTCGGCCCCGAGGGTGACCGCCAGATGCAACGCCCGCACCCGGAACATCGCCGCTTCGTCGAACCCGTCGGCGGCATCCAGCAGAATGTCCGTCGCCTCGGTGACCCGGCCACCGGCTATCGCCACACCGGCGTCCGCCAAAGCGAAATCCAACTCGCCACGCAGTCCCGTCGCTCCCCGGTGGCGTGCACGGGACCGGTGCCGCGCCTCCTCGGCAGCAGCGCCATCGCCGAGCATGGCCTCCGCCTGGGCGAGCAGGGCGAACGCCCACGCGCCACCGCCTCCGGCGTCGAAGTCGCGGTACGCCTCGATGGCGTCGAGCAGCGGACGTTTCGCCGACACCGGCTTGCCCTGGCCGATCCGCACGGCGCCGAGCACGACGTTCACCAGGCCGCGGGCCTCCTGGTCGTCGGTGCGCAACGCGCGCACCGCGGGTTCGACGATCGCCGCGGCCTCCACCAGACGACCCTCCTGGGAAAGGCACAGCACCTCCTGCATGTTCGCCCACATCGCGCCGATGACCACCTCTCGTCGCCCCGTGGCGGCCAAGGCACGCAGATCGTCGTGAATGTGGCGGGCCGCACGCGTGAGGCCCTGGTAGGCGAGCGCCTCACCGGTGGTCTGCAGGGCGTGCAGGCGGGCGAGCGGAGGAGCATCGGGTCGGGCCCGGACCGGACCCGCCTCGCGCAACACCGCGCACAGGTCGCCTTCGTGGACCAGGATCCTCGCCCGGTACGCCACGGCGAGATCGTGCACGGCGGTCACGTCGGGTTCGTCGAGCCCGGCGTCGTCGGCTGCCGCAGCGAAGCGTTCCAACCAGGCGAGCGTCGCCTCGCCGTCACCGAGTTGCATGTACGTGGCGTTGAACCGGGTGTCGACGTAACGCTCCAACAGGGCCGGCGATCCGCAGGGGAACACCTCTCCTTCGGCTTCGGCGAGGACCTTCTCGGCCGCGACGGCGTCCCCGGTGCCGACCAGGGAACGGGCCAGCGCCAGCATCGCCCGCGCTTGGGGGCCCTTGGCGAGGGCCGCTTCGGCGAGGCGTTTGCCCAGATCGAGGTCGAACGCATCGACCGCGGCGATCGCGGCGTCGGCGAGTTCGGCCACGGGCACGTCGCGCCCGGCTTCGAGACGGTGACGGGTGACCCGGAGACGGTCGTCGTCGCAATCGTCGCCGATCTTCGCGAGCCAGTCGGCGAGTTCCCCCGACAGGCGACGGCGTTCGAAGTACCCGACCTCGGCGAGGGCGACCTCACCGTAGAGCGGGTGGGTGCAGCCGCACATCGTGCCCGTCGGGGTCGCCCACGTGGTGACCAACCCCAACCGTTCGACCTCGGCCAGCCGTTCGAGGCCGATGAGCGACTCGGCGACCCGCACCGCCAGGGGTTCACCGAGCGCGATCGTGGCCACGGCCATCCGCTGTTGCGGATCGAGTCGACCGGTGCGGGCCTCGACGGCGTCGACCAACCTCGGCGTGCCCGAGATCGAACCCGACCACTGCCACAGGCCGTCCACGACCTCGAGGGTGCCGTCCTCGAGGGCACTGTGCAGCAGTTCTTCGATGAACAGCGGATTGCCCCCGCAGGAGTCCGCGAACAACTCCACGGTGTGGGACCCGACCGGGCCTCCCAGCAGCGCCGTCACCTGCTCGGCCACCTCGCCGGTCGAGAACGGCTGCAGGTCGAGCCGCCGAGCCAGATCGTCGCGCCACAACGCGGTGATCGGTTCCGGGCACGGCTCGCCCCGGCGCACGGTCGCAACGACGATCGCGGCGGCCTGGACGGCCAGGTGCAACACCAGACCGGCGCTGCCGGCATCGAGCAGATGGGCGTCGTCGACGATCACCAGCGGCCGCTCGTCGCCGTGGGCCGCCACCGCCGCCGTCACCGCCGAGTACCAGGCGACCGGATCCTCGAAGCATTCGGGGGTGAGGTCCGTGCCGATCTGGGCGATCGCGCCGAAAGGGACCATCGCCGTGGCCCGCGTGGCGAGAATCCGGATCGTGTCCGTCGGATCCTGGCTCCCCAGTCGGCCGACGAGCCGGGTCTTGCCGACCCCGGCCGGGCCGACCACGATCATGCCCGCCGGCCGGTCGGGTTCACGCCGGGCACGGGCGACCTCGTCACGCAACCGGGCGAGCTCGACCCCCCGTGCGACGAACGGTCCGGCGGTCCCACGCGGTGCGGGGGGCACGGTCACGCCCGGGCGATCCTGCGATGCCGAAGCGGGACTCACCCGTCCGAACCTACCGCGACCCAGCCACCGGTCGAGGTCGAAGGGACGGTGCGGATCCGGACCCTGTGGCTCGTCGACACCGTGGTCGACCGGCTCAGTGGTGGTCGTGCCGCCGGTGCGGTTCGGCCCCGCCGCCGGGGCAGTGCGGATCGTCGCCAACCACCAGGGCCACCGCGTGGGACAGCATGTCCAGCACCGCATCGAGGGATTCGGTCGCGCCGTTGACCGAACCGGGCACGTTCAGGACCACGCACCGGCCCACGATGCCCGCCACCCCCCGACTGAGTTGGCCCAGCCGGTTGGGTGCCCGCGTCGCCTCGGCCAGCCCGGGGGCTTCGCGTTCGATCACCGCACGGGTCGCTTCCGGCGTGAGATCCCCCGGCGCGAACCCCGTCCCGCCGGTGGTCACCACCAACCCGGCGAACCCGTCGGTGGCGGCCCGCAACGCCGCGGCGACCGGTTGAATCCCGTCGGGCACGACGACCGGGTCCGCGCAGTCCCAACCGGCTCCGGTGAGCATCGCCACCAGGGCGGGACCCGAACGGTCTTCGCGTTCACCCGCCGCGGATCGATCCGAGACGGTGAGCACGCGGGCATCCAGGGCCATGGTACGAAGCGTACCGACCGTGCCGTCCCGGTGCGCCGTGTCGCCGAGAGGGTGAATCCGACGGGTGCCGTTAGCCTGTGGGTCGTGTCCGAATCCTCCGGAACCCGGGCGCGGATCACCGCCGAACCGATCGACGTGGCCGAAATCATCGCCTGGTGCGGCACCACCGCATCCGGCGCCGTCGACACGTTCTGCGGGATCGTGCGCGACCACGCCGACGGCCGGACCGGCATCACCCGTCTGGACTACGAAGCCCACCCCACCGGGGCCGAACCCCGCCTCGCCCGGGTGGCCGCCACGGCACGCCGACGCTGGCCGGTGATCGAACGGATCGCGTTGATCCATCGGGTCGGGTCGTTGTCGGTCGGCGACGTCGCCGTGGTCGTCGCGGTGTCCACCCCGCACCGTCCCGAGGCGTTCGACGCGACCCGTTGGTGCATCGACGCATTGAAGGCGACCGTGCCGATCTGGAAATACGAGTACTGGGACGGCGGCGAAGGATGGGGGACCTGCGCGCAACGACTGGTCGAACTCGACGAATGGGATCCGACCGCCCGCGACCCGGTGGCGGTCTGATGGAACGCCCCGGGCGGTGGACCCTGTTGGACGACGCCCGTCGCCGTCTGCTGGCGGTGCTGGAACCCACCGAGCCCACCGAGGTGCCCTTGGTCGGAGCTTCCGGTCGGGTTCTGGCCCGTGACGTGGCGGCACCCCGGGACGTGCCACCGTTCGCCGCGTCCGCCATGGACGGCTACGCGGTGCGCGCCGCGGACACCGCGGCGCCATCGGTGCGCCTGCGGGTCGTCGGAACGGCCGGCGCCGGCCGACCCGCCGAGGTGCCCGTCGGCCCCGGTGACGCAGTGGCGATCGCCACCGGCGGGGCCCTGCCCGACGGTGCCGACACGATCTGCCCGATCGAGGACGTCACCGTCGACGACGACGGCGGCCACGTCACGATCACCGAGGCCGTGGAACCGGGCGCGTACGTACGACCCGTCGGCAGCGACACCGCCGTCGGCGAACCCGTGTTCCCGGCGGGTACCCGACTCGGCCCGGCCCACGTCGGGGTGCTGGCCGCCCTGGGGATGTCGACCGTGGCCGTGCACCGGACCGTCCGGGTCGGCGTGCTCGCCACGGGCGACGAACTCGTCGAACCACCGGCCGTTCCCGGACCGGGCCGGATCCACGACGCCAACCGACCGGCCATGATGGCCGCCGCGACCGCGGCGGGTTGTGACGTGGTCGACTTGGGGATCGTCGGCGACGACCCGGACCGCCTGGAAGCGGCGATCGTCGACGCGGCGGGGCGTTGCGATGTGATCCTCACCTCCGGCGGGGTGAGTGTCGGGGTGGCCGACCACCTCAAGGCGATCCTCGCCCGACTCGCCCCCGACACGTTGGATTGGATGGAGGTGCGGATCCGACCGGGCAAACCGTTCGGGTTCGCCGTGCTCGCCGACTCGGGTGTGCCGGTGCTGTGCCTGCCCGGCAATCCGGTCTCCGCGCTGGTGGTCTTCGAGTTGCTCGTGGGGCCCGCGTTGGATCGGCTCGGCGGTGGCACCGGGTTGCCGCGACGTGCCCGGGTCGCGGTCGCCGACGAACCCTTCGAACGGGAATCCGACGGCAAAATGCACGTCGTCCGCGCCGTGGTGACCGCGGCCGACGACGGCGGGCTGCACGTACGATCCGCCGGTGGGCAGAGCTCGCACCAGTTGCGGGTGCTCGCCGACGCGAACGGTCTGGTGCTCGTCGACGACGGTGAACCGGTGGGTGTCGGCGACCGGGTCCGGGTCCTGGTCGTCGACGACGCGACCCTGGCCGGGACGGGGTGGCGACGATGACCGTCACGCCGGTGTCGATCCGTGCCCGACACGACGCGGCCGTCGTGCCCGACATGCCCACCGACGGCCCCATGGTCGACCGTTACGGGCGGGTGCACCGCGACCTGCGTCTGTCGGTCACCGACCAGTGCAACCTGCGCTGTACCTACTGTCTTCCCGAACACGGCGCCCGGTTCGTCAAGACCGACGAGCTGCTCACCGTCGACGAACTGCTGCGTCTCGCCCGCATCGCACGCGACCTCGGCATCACCTCGGTCCGGCTCACCGGTGGGGAACCGCTGCTGCGCCGCGAGATCCTCGAGATCGTCGAAGGCGTCGCGGCACTCGGGTTCGACGACCTGTCGATGACCACCAACGGGATGCGGTTCACCCCGGTGGCCCGGGCCCTGGCCGATGCGGGTCTGCAGCGCGTCAACATCTCGTGTGATTCGCTGCAGCCCGAACGGTTCGCCGCGATCCGCCGTCGTGGCGACCTGTCGGTGGTCCTGGAGGCCATGGACGCCGCCGAAGCGGTCGGGTTGACCCCGGTGAAGATCAACGTCGTGGTCATGGCCGGACAGAACGACGACGAGATCCTCGACTTCGCCGAGTTCGCCCGAACCACCGGCCGTATCGTGCGCTTCATCGAGTTCATGCCCCTGGACGCCGACGAGGCGTGGAGCCGCGACCAGGTCGTTCCCGGCGCCGAGATCGTCCGCATCATCGACGACGAATGGCCGCTGGAGGAGCTGCCCGGCGCGGACCCGGCCGCCCCGGCCGAAGCGTTCCGGTTCGCCGACGGGATCGGGCGCATCGGGGTGATCGCGAGCGTCACCCGACCGTTCTGCGGCACGTGTGACCGGATGCGCCTGACCGCGGACGGCGCGGCCCGCAACTGTCTGTTCGCCCGTCGGGAGACCTCGATCCGCGACGTGTTGCGGGGCGGGGCGACCGACGCCGAGGTGGCGACGACCTTGCGGGAAGAGGTGTGGGCGAAACTGCCCGGTCACGGCATGAACGACCCCGGGTTCATCCGGCCGCACCGGTCGATGTCGATGATCGGCGGCTGAGGGGATCGTGGCGACGGTGTTGCTGCTGGGACCGGCCCGACAGGCCGCCGGTGGGGTGTCTTCCACGATGGTCGACGCCGTGACCGTCGCGGCGGTGTGTGACGAACTGGTGGCCCGTCACGGACCGGGTTTCGCCGAGGTGCTGGCGACGGCGCGGATCTGGGTCGACGGTGAACCGGCCGAGCCGCCCGACCCGGTGCCGGCGCACGCCGAGGTATCGGTGCTGCCGCCCGTGTCGGGGGGATGACAACCGTGGTCGGCCGGTGAGAGGATCGGATCCATGATCGAAGAACGCATCGACGTCGAAACCGCCGACGGGCCCATGACGACCTTCGTGTTCCACCCCGAGGTCGACGGTCCCCACCCGGTGGTGCTGTACCTGATGGACGCACCCGGCATCCGGCCGGCCCTGCGCGACATGGCGTCACGTCTGGCGACCGCCGGGTACTACGTGATGTTGCCGTACCTGTACCACCGGGGTGGTCCCTACCGGGAGTTCGACGCCACCGACGAGGACATGCACGCCGCCCGTGACCTGATGGACACGGTCACCCCGGCGGGGATCGTCACCGACGCCACCGCGCTGTTCGCCCACGCCGACCGGGACCCGGCCGCCGACTCCGACGCGCCCGCGGGTGCCGTCGGGTTCTGCATGTCCGGCGGGTTGACCCTGGTGTTGGCGCGTACCTTCCCCGATCGGGTCAAGGCCGCCGCGTCGATCCACGGTGCCTGGCTGGTGCGCGACACCGACGATTCGCCGCACCTGGGCCTGGATGCGATCCGTGGTGAAGCGCACTTCGCCTGGGTCGACCCGGATTCGACCGCACCGGCCGAGGACCGCGAGGTGATGATCGCCGCGC
Organism: uncultured Iamiaceae bacterium; assembly: GCA_964626395.1. GTDB lineage: Bacteria > Actinomycetota > Acidimicrobiia > Acidimicrobiales > Iamiaceae > JAFDWI01. Next base: position 14,523 of record CAZVFF010000030.1, read on the forward strand.
TCGAGGAAGCCGACGTGCCGTACACGATGGACGTCGTCACCGACGCCGTGCACGGGTTCGCACCACCCGGGGACCGGTACGACCGGACCGCGTCGGAACGGCACTGGGAACGGGTGCATTCGTTGTTGCGACGCCGACTCGCACCGCGTCGCTGACCGACGCGGCACGTCCGCACGCGGGATCCGAGGTGCTCAGCAGAGGTTGCCGCTGACCGTACCCGAAGGCCGGAAGCCCTCCGGGTCGACGCTCCGGGTGGACAGTTCGGCGTGCAGGTCGACCGAGGGTTCGGCGACGTCGATCGTGTTGGTCCGCCCCGAGGGCCACGTGTCGTCGAACAGGACCCGGTCGTCGGCGTCGGTGATGACCACCGTGGCCGTCTCCTCGGCGTCGTACTCGATCCGCAGGTCCACGGCATCGCAGAAGCGCTGCTGGTCGCCGGCGGTCATCGTGAGCACCAGGGTGACCGGTCGGCCGCCGCCGGTCCGGTCGGGCGTGGTCCCCGCGGGGGCGGTCGTCGGCGCCGGTGCGCGGGTGACCGCCACGATCGTCGTCTCCGGACCGGTCGCTTCCAGGGTGGGTGTGGCTCCACCCCCCCGGGGGACGATGATCACCGCCGCGGCGACGATGAGTGC
>CAZVFF010000031.1:0-14765 GCA_964626395.1 uncultured Iamiaceae bacterium
ATCGGTTACGGCCTGACCGAGACGAACTCGTTCGGGTTGCAGAACACCGGGGCCGACTACACCGCCCACCCCACCAGCACCGGCCGCCCGGTTCGGATGCTCGAGGTCGAGGCACGCGACCCCGAGGGCCGGGCATTGCCCACCGGCGAGACCGGCGAGCTGTGGATGAAGGGCCCGAACCTGTTCCGTGGCTACTGGCGCCGCCCGGAAGCCACGGCGGAGTCGCTGGTGGAGGGCTGGTTCCGCACCGGCGACGTCGGCCACATCGACGACGAGGGCTTCGTGTACATCTCGGACCGGGTCAAGGACATGATCCTGCGCGGTGGCGAGAACGTGTACTGCAACGAGGTCGAGGACGTGTTGCACGAACACCCCGCGGTGCGTGAAGCCGCGGTGTTCGGCGTGCCCGACGAACGCCTCGGCGAGACCGTCGCGGCGACCGTTCGGCTGCAGGACGGCGCGACCGTGACCGCCGAGGAGTTGCGCGCGTTCCTGGCCGAACGGCTCGCCGCGTTCAAGGTGCCCGCCACGATCGACCTGCGTACCGAACCGTTGCCCCGCAACGCGGCCGGCAAGTTCCTCAAGCGGGACCTGCGGGACGAGTTCGTCGGCTGAATCCCGTGACGCACCGGGGACCACGACCGTGACGACGTCCTACCAGGCGGCCCAGGAACACCTCACCGGCGCCGGGGAACGTTTCGAACTGGTCGACACGACCGTCCGCGGGCTGCCCACCCGGGTGTTCGCGCACGCACCGGCCACCATCGCCGACATCGTCGCGTCGACCGCGACGCGGGGCGACGAGGTGTTCTGCGTGTACGAGGACGAACGCATCACCTTCGCCGACTGGCACGACCGGGTCGCCGCGTTCGCCGCCGGACTGGTCGCGAACCACGGCGTCGGCAAAGGCGACCGTGTCGCGATCGCGATGCGCAACCACCCCGAATGGACCATCGCCTGGGCGGCGGCCGTGTCCGTCGGGGCGATCGCCGTGTCGCTGAACGCCTGGTGGACCGCCGACGAGTTGGACTTCGCGATTCACGACAGCACACCGCGGGTCGTGGTCGCCGACACCGAACGGATCGAACGGCTCGGCCCGACCTGTGTCGACCGGGGCATCACCGTGATCGGCGTGCGCATCGAGGGCCCCGTCGACGGTGTCGCCGACGAGGCGATCGTCCCGTTCGACACGGTCGGGATCGCAGGCGCCGCACTGCCCGACGTGGACATCGACCCCGACGACGACGCCACGATCCTGTACACCTCGGGCACGACCGGACGGCCCAAGGGGGCGGTGTCCACCCACCGGGCGATCATCCACGCCCTGTGGTGTTTCAACCTGCGCGCCGCCGTGGACCGGGCACGCACCCGTTCCGACGACACCGCGGACCGTCCACCACGGATCCGGCCGGTGTTCATCCTGATCGTCCCGTTGTTCCACGTCACCGGGTGCATCCCGGTCATGCTCAGCTGCATCGCGTCCGGTCTGAAACTGGTGATGCTGTTCAAATGGAACGCCGAACGGGCCCTGGAGTTGATCGAACGCGAGAAGGTCACGAACTTCGTCGGCGTGCCCACCCAGTCGGCCGACCTGGTGTCGTCGCCCCGGTTCGCCGAGTTCGACACCTCGAGCCTGCGCGGTGTCGGCGGCGGGGGAGCGCCCAGCCCGAAACGGCTGGTGACCGAGGTCGACGCGTCGTTCCGGCACGCGAAGCCGACGATCGCCTACGGGATGACCGAAACCAACGCGTACGGGCCGCAGAACACCGGTGCGGACTACCTGGAACACCCCACCAGCACCGGCCGGACCGTCGTACCGGTCGACATCGAGGCCCGCGACGACGACGGCCGGACCCTGCCCGCCGGGCGGACCGGACAGTTGTGGATGCGCGGCCCCAACCTGATCCGCGGCTACTGGAACCGTCCCGACGCCACCGCCGAGACGATCGTGGACGGTTGGCTCGCGTCGGGGGACATCGGCCGGGTCGACGCCGACGGGTTCGTGTACGTGTCCGACCGCGTGAAGGACATGGTGTTGCGTGGCGGGGAGAACATCTACTGCGCCGAGGTCGAGGACGTGCTGTACGACCACCCGGGCGTGCACGAGGTCGCCGTGTTCGGCCTGCCCGACGATCGGCTCGGCGAAACCGTGGCCGCCGCGGTGCACCCGGCCGCCGGTGCGCGGGTGACCGCCGAGGAGCTGCGTGCGTTCGCCGCCGAACGACTCGCCGCGTTCAAGGTGCCCGAAACGATCGACATCCGGGACGAACCGTTGCCCCGCAACGCGTCCGGCAAGTTCCTCAAACGTGCCCTGCGGGCCGGGATGGAACCGTGAGTGCCGTCCCGCCGGTCGAACCCGGCGAACTGCTGCGGTCGATCCTGACCAGCCGGGTCTACGAGGTCGCCACCGAGACCCCGCTGGACGCCGCGCCCCGGCTGTCGGCCCGGTTGGGGTGTGCCGTGTCGTTCAAACGTGAAGACCTCCAACCGGTGTTCAGTTTCAAGATGCGCGGTGCCCACAACCGCATCGCGCACCTGTCGGCCGACGAGTTGGCCCGCGGGGTGATCACCGCCAGTGCGGGCAACCACGCCCAGGGGGTCGCGTTCTCGGCGCGGCACCTGGGGACCCGGGCGTTGATCGTGATGCCCGAGACGACGCCGGCGATCAAGATCGACGCGGTGCGCGCCCTGGGCGCCGAGGTGGTGCTGCACGGCGACAGCTTCAGCGACGCGAAAGCCCACTGCGACACGTTGGTGGCCGAAACCGGCATGACCTTCGTGCACCCCTTCGACGACCCGCTCGTCGTGGCCGGCCAGGGCACGATCGCCGACGAGATCGTCCGCCGGGCCACCGGCGGGTTGGACGCCGTGTTCGTCCCCGTCGGCGGTGGCGGGCTGATCGGCGGCATCGGGGCGTACCTGAAATCGGTGATGCCCGAGGTGCGGGTCATCGGTGTGGAGTCGTTCGAAGCCGACGCGATGGCGCGCTCGCTGGAAGCCGGCCGCCCCGTCGAGCTCGAATCGGTCGGCATCTTCGCCGACGGCGTCGCGGTACGTCGCGTCGGCGACTACACCTTCGCCCTGGCCCGGGAGGTCGTCGACGAGGTCGTGCGGGTCACCAACGGCGAGGTGTCCGGCGCCATCAAGGACGTGTTCGACGACACCCGCTCGATCGTCGAACCCGCCGGGGCGTTGTCGGTGGCGGGTATGAAACGCTGGGCCGAGGACCACGACGTCACCGGCCTGCACCTGGTCGCGGTGCTGTCGGGCGCGAACATGAACTTCGACCGGTTGCGGTTCGTCGCCGAACAGGCCGAGGTGGGCGAGAACCGGGAGGCGTTGTTCGCGGTGACGATCCCCGAACGCAAGGGCGCGTTCAGCGACTTCTGCGATCTGCTCGGCAAACGCGTCGTCACCGAGTTCAACTACCGGTTGAACGGCCGGGACACCGCCCAGATCTTCGTGGGGGTGACCACCACGTCACGGGCCGACGCGACCGACCTGGCCGGGGTGTTGCGGGGCGCCGGCTACGAGACGGTCGACCTGTCCGACAACGAGGTCGCCAAACTGCACGTGCGCCACATGGTCGGCGGGCGGGCCTCCGGGGTGACCGACGAGGTCGTCTACCGGTTCGAGTTCCCCGAACGTGCCGGCGCGCTCATGGAATTCCTGGCGGTGTTGGGCGGGCGGTGGAACATCAGCCTGTTCCACTACCGCAACCACGGCGCCGATGTCGGTCAGGTCTTCGCCGGGTTCGAGGTCCCCACGGCCGAACGCGACGACTTCCACACGTTCCTGGAGACCCTCGGCTACCGGTTCGGCCATGAGGCCGACAACCCCGCCTACCAGCGGTTCCTGACCGGCCCCGCCTGAGCGTCGACGTCGGATACACCACGACACCGGTGAGCCGGTTCACGCTGTTCACCTGCGGCGGCCGGGCCGAGAGGATCTTCGGTGGAATTTCGGTTCCGACTCAACCTTTCGGTGGGCCCGGAACCTTGTAACCGTGGAATGACCGATTTCGAGGATTTCGCCCGAACGACCAACCCGACCGTGCTCCGGACCGTCGCGCTCGCGTTGGGCGACCCCGACGTCGCCCAGGATGCGTCCCAGGAGGCGTTCGCGAAGGCGGCGCTGCGTTGGGGTCGCGTGCGGGGGATGGAACGCCCGGCGGCCTGGGTTTCCGTCGTCGCCGTGAACACCGGCCGTCGGATGCTCCGGCGCCGTCGGAACGATCGGGGCCGTCTCGGTGTCGTTGCCGATGATCACGCCGGCGAAGTGGTGGACCGGCTGTCGTTCCGTCGGGAACTCGCGGCCCTGCCGCAGCGTCAACGCGCCCTGCGGCGTCGCCGGGGATTCCTCGTCGCATCGGTCGCGGTCGTCGTCCTGGTGGGTGCCGGGGTCGGGATCGCGAACCTGACCGGGCGTGCGTCGCCCGATCTGCGGACCGCGCCGATGGCGGAACTCCCGTCAGGCCCGGACCCGGCCCTCGACGACGGGGTCGTGCCCGATGCCCCCCACTACTACAAGGCGACGGTCACGCTGGCCGCTGCGCGAGGGTCGGCGCCCGCGTCCCGTGACCGGGTGACGGCCACGGCGGCGGCGATCACCGACGATCACGTGATCGCCGCCACGGCGGCCGGGGCGGGGGAGTCGACCGCCCGGGTCGGGCCACGGATCGCCGCTTTCGCCCGACCCGACGAGTCGATGGTCGACGTCGTGGCCATCGGTACCGACCCGTCGGCGACGGTGCGCCTCGCCGACGCCGCGGTGGCGGCACTGTCGGATGACGCCGCAGCTGCATCGGAACCGGTCGATCTGCGGATCGTGGAGGAATCGGGGGCGGTCGAGATCAACCGACAGGGATTCGTCCTGCGATTCCACGACGGGGCCGATCGGCTCGACGATGGTGGATGACGGTCGTGGCCCGGGCTGTGACGGCCGGGGATCCCGGCGTGTTCAGGCGGCGGGGGTGCCGACGGGGAAGTGGTCGGGACGGATGAACAGGCCGGTGGCCTCGGTCAGCAGTTGCCCGTCGCAGTGCATCTCGCCCCGGGCGATCAGCTTGCGACCCTCGGTGTGGTCGTACCAGGCGTGCACGGCCAGTTCCCGGAACAGCGGGGTGGGGCGCCGGTAGTCGATCGACAGGTTGGCGGTCATGCCCCCACCGGCGCCCAACATGGCGGCCATGCCGACCAGGTCGTCGTAGATCAACGCGATGATCCCGCCGTGGGCGTGGTCGAACGGCGGGCCGTTGTACGACTCGTTCAGCGTGACCGTCGCGTGGATGTGGTCGTCGTCGTCCACGGTCACGACCATGTCCGGGGCGATCGGGTTCGCGGGGCCGATCGCGGGGGAGAACACGCTCAGGTGCTGCAGGTCCCGGGTTGGGGTGAAGTTCGTGATCGCCGAGGCGCCGGTGATCCAGTACGGACCCGGGTACTCCGCTCCGGCCAGCAGCTCGTTCGCGGCGGTCAGGTGGTCCAGCGCGGCCTGTCGGGCGGCGGCGTCCACGGTGCTCGACCGACACAGTCGGATCGTTTCGCGGACCTGGTCGGCGAGGGAACGGTCCTCGTCGACGTGGGGGTTCGTTGCAGCATCGGCCATCGGCCGAACCTAACCCACCGGCGGTGCACGGCCCCGAAGGTCCGCGGTGGCCGAACGCGGCCGCAGCCACCCGACCTCCCTGATGTTCGGTGTTCGTGACGGCACGTAGTCGATAAATGTGTCCGAAAGGACGTTGTGGTAGCGTCTGTTCGGTGTTCGTGACGGCACAGACCCGACATCATGAGGAGCTCTCCCACGAGCTCGTCGACGCGCTCGTCGCCGTGGGCGTCCCCGCCGAAGCCCACGACGGGGTGCTGGTCGTCGACGGCAACCGCGTCGTGCCCGCGATCGTCGACCGGGCCCACCCCACCCCGGCCGCGTTGGCCCAGATCGTCCACGACGCCCCACCCCGACGTCCGGCCCTGGTGATCGCCGACCGCATCTCCGAACCGGGACGTGACGTGCTGCGGCGTGCCGGGTGGGGCTGGTTGGATCGCCGCGGCCACCTGCGGGTGTGGACCAACGGGGTCCGGATCGAGCTACCCGTACCCGCGCTCGCCGACCACACCGACCGGCGCGGCGGAAACCCCTGGACCACCGTCGGCCTCGAGGTCGCGCTCGCCGCGTTGTGCGAACCCGACCGTGTCGTCGCCACCCGCCACATCGCAACGGTCACCGGCCGCAGCATCGGTGCGGTGCACGAGATGACGGGCCGGCTCGTCGACGTCGGCCTCATCGGTCACGCCAGCCGCCTGCCGTTGCTGCCCGACCTGTTCTGGGAGACCGCCGCACAGTGGCCCGACGACGGCTGGACCCCGTTGGCCGCGGACATCGTCACCGTCGCCCACCGGGCCGCGCCGACCGAACTGGTCCGCGTCGACGAACGGGCCGCGACCCTGGGCGGTGCCCGCATCGCCGCCGCAGGAGACCTGCCGGCCCGGCTGTACGTGCCCAACAACCGTGTGCTGCGGCGCCTGCGCCCCCTCGCGGAGCCCGACGCACCGGCCCGCACGTGGGTCCGGGTCGCGCCCGTGGAGTATCTGCCCGTGAACCCGGACCACCCCGCCGACGACGACCACCCCTGGGCGATCGCCCACCCGTTGGTGTGCGCGCTGCGTCTGGCAGCGGACCCCGCCCGGGGACGGGAGATCGTCGAGGACTGGGGCATCGTGCCCGCCGGGGGCGACGAACCGTGATCGTGCTCACCGGACGCCGCGACGGAACCACCCACCGTGCCGTGGAACTGTTGGCATCGCTGCCCCCGCAGCTGCGCCTGATCGGCGGACTGGCCGTGCTGTGCCGGGTCGGGGTCCCGCACCGGTCCACCGTGGACCTGGACGCGGTCACCCGTGACCTGGCCGGTGTGCACGACGAGATCGCCAGCCTCGCCGTCACCGCACCCGGTGGCGGCCAGTACACCTTCGCGGGCAACTTCGACCTCGACGTCATCGATGTGTCCCCCGAACCGACCGGTGCACTGATCGACCAGCTCGGCGAAACCGGGGAACCCCTCGGCGACCTGGAACTCAACGTCATCGCCCACACCTGGGCGTACGAGACCGCGACCCGGCTGGACCTGGTCGCGGTCGAAGAGGGACCCGGCACGGTGCTCGCCCGCGCGGACGACCGACTCGTCGCATCCCCGACCGGACTCGTCGCGATGAAAGCGACCACCGTGCCGCTGCGTTCGTCGTCGAAACCCGAGAAACGCGCATCGGACCTGTACGACCTGGGTCGCCTGGTCGTGACCGCCGGGGTCACCGTCGACGATGTGGCCGAACTCCCCACCCAACTCCGTGTGCCCGTCCTGGACCGTCTGGAGCACTGGTTCCGCACCCCGGCCGGGCGGGATCGCACCTACCGCGAGGTCCGCCGGTTCGACGAACCCCGGCTCGACCTGGACGACGCCGCCGACGCCGTCGAGGGGCTGCTCGTCGCCCGCGAGGTCGACCCGTCGTAGGCTTGCCGCCATGGCCGAAAAAGACGTCCTCAGTGTCGAACGAGTCGTGCACGCCCCCGCGGCGGAGATCTTCGCCGTCATCTCCGACCCGTCCCGTCACCACGAATTCGACGGGTCGGGGACGGTCCGCGACGTCCGTGGTGGGGTCAGCGGTCCGGCGGCTCTCGGCGACCGGTTCGGCATGTCGATGAAGATGGGTCTGCCCTACGTGATGTCCAGCGAGGTCGTCGAGTTCGAACAGGACCGCCGCTTCGCGTGGCGGACCACCGCGCCGTCCAGGTTGGGTCGGGCAGTCGGCGGACGCATCTGGCGGTACGAACTCGAACCGGTCGAAGGCGGCACCCTGGTGCGTGAAACCTGGGACATCACCGGCGAATCGTCGTTCTCCAGACCGTTCGTCCGGCGCCTGGGCTCCAAGACCCTCAAGGACATGTCGGCGACCCTGGACCGCCTGGAGGAACTGCTCGGCGACACCGGGTCCTGAACCGGGCCGGTCCACCTCGTACCGGTCCATGTCGTACCGGTTCACCTCGTGGAGGCCGGGTCCACACGGGTCGCCCACAGGGTCGCTTCGGCGGCGTCGGTGCGTGACGCCCAGCGGTACAACTCGGCCGGGCTCACCGGCTGATCCACGAACAACGGCGCCCCCCGTGCGTTGGACCGGTTCCACCAGATCCCGATCATCTCCCGGAACGAGGCATCATCGACCAGATGGGCGAGGTTCCCGTCGACCGGTTCGAAACGCTCGGCCCTGCTCGTCAGTTGGCGGGGGATCATGTCACCGAGGAACGGCCGTTTCGCCTCGTCGGTCAACTCCAGCTCGGTCCGTCCGGCGAGCCAGTCCTCGATGCGTCGTCGCAGATCGGCCACGTCGTCGGCGGACACGTCCGGGAACATTCGCTCGGAGAAGGTCACGTCGCCCTCGGGCGGGTCGCGCCGGGACTGTTCACCGATGACGATCGTGGCCCCGGGCGCCCGGCAGTCCGGGATGAAGTCGTACAACGACGAGTTCGGCGTGGGGAAGCAGTACACGACGTCGTGATGCCGCATCTCGACCAGCAATGCCGAAAGGAAGTTGGCGTTGCCGAACAGATTCGCCAGGGTCACCCCGACCGGTTCGAGCCCGGCGACGTCGGTGATCACGGCGTCGCTCATCTGCCGGGCCAGTTCGTTCTCCCGTGGGCGGGCCGTGTAGCCGGTGTGGGACATCGGCACGTTCAACACGCCGAAGACCACGGCGAGGACGAGACCGACCCCGGCCACCCGGTACGAACCCCCGCCGCGGACCGTCCGCAACACCACGACGACCACGCACGTCCAGACCACCAGACCCGTCACCCACACCGAATGCAGGTACTCGGGCACGACCGCCGTGGTGCCGGGAGCGAACCACGTCGTCACCAGACTCGCCAGGACCGCGGTGGCGGCAACCGCCACCAGTGCCGCGCCGATCCGGTCGCGACGGCGCACCGTGAGAACGGCGAGGGCCACGAGACCGCCGATCAGCACCACCACGAACGCCAGATCGAACCAGGTGGCCGACCCGACGGCGGCGTCGGTGAACCCGGGTCGGTAGAACGTCGGGTCCTCCAGGGTCCCCCGGAGCCAGAACGGTGGCCGTCCCACGACGCTCGCCACGACGTGGACCGCGGCCGTCCACGACCGCAACGGCGGTGACGCTCCCTCGGATCTGCCGAAGACCAACTCCAGGTTCCCGGGTGAATGGGTCACCTGTTCGATCAACGCCGGCAGCCACATCACGAAGGTGACCGCGCCCGCCGCGGCGACCGACCGGCCGAAGCGACGGCGGCGCCCCGCACGCCCGGCGGGATCGTTCCGGTTCGCACGCACGTGACCGGCCAGGAAACCGACACAACCGGTCAGGGCCACCATCGGCACGGCGATCCCGAGCACCAGATGGTCCAGCCAGGCGTAGTTGGCCGCGACGGCCAACACCACCAGCGCCGCCCGGTCGCCGACCGCGGTGAACCACGCCGCGAACACGACACACACGAAGGGCACCATGACCATGCGCAACGGCCAGGCCTCGATGAACATGCCCGTACCGATCGACCACGCGAACACGCCGATCAGGGCGATGGTGACCAGGGCGCGGGCCGTGTCCAGATTCCGGTACACGAGCCAGATCGTCAACCCGATCCAGATCGAGTTCAGTGCCGCCATCGACAGGACCGTGCCCCACGTCGGCCCGAACAGTTCCACCGGACCGGCCATCCAGTACAGCTGCCAAGCGCCGGGGAAATGCACCACCTCGGCCGCCGAGGCGCTCGACGCGGGCATCCCGATCATCGGCGGTCGCGTCGAGAACACGTCGGGCGCCCGCAGGGCCATGATCGCGGTGTCCCCGACCGGGACCATCCCCCGGACACCGACCCGGATCGCGAGGATCCAGATCGGCAGCAGTGTCGCCAGTGCCGCGACGAGGATCATCGTGCGCGAACGATCCGGCGCCGTCGCGGCGTCCACGTCCACCGGGTCCGCGGGCGGCGCCGTGTCCATGCCGGGCAAGGGTAACCGAGCCCCCCGTAACGCCCGGTTGTGCGAGAATCCGCCCCATGACCGACGTCACGCGGGCACGACTCAAAGGCACGATCGGCATGGAACCGAAACGGCGACTGTCGTTCGCATCGTTCGGTCCGACGGGCGGACCGACGGTGATCTGGTTGCACGGCACCCCGGGTGCGGCCACCCAGGTCCCCGAGGACGCACGGGCACGTGCGGAACGTGACGGGTTCCGGATCATCGGTGTCGACCGCCCCGGGGTCGGCCATTCCACCCCGCACCTGTACGGCGACATCGCTTCGTTCACGGGTGATCTCGAACGGCTCATGGACGCCCTGGATGTCGACGACGCGGCGGTCGTCGGGCTGTCCGGTGGCGGCCCGTACGCGCTCGCTGCCTCGGCACGCCTGGGGGAGCGTGTGCGTTCGGTCGGGGTGTTGGGCGGCGTCGCACCGACCGTCGGTGGTGACGCCGTACCCGGCGGGATCGTCGCCCTGACCCGGTTCTTCCGTCCGGTGATCCGTGCCGGTCGGTTGCCGGTGGGCCGCACCCTGGCCACCGCGGTGCGGACCCTCACCCCGGTCGCCGACCAGCTCATCGGCGCCTACGGCCGGATCAGCCCCGAAGCCGACCGGGAACTGCTCGGGCGTCCCGAGTTCAAGGCGGTGTTCCTCGGGGACCTGACCCGCCGTGCCAACCGGCGTTTCTCCGCACCCCTGGCCGACCTGGTGCTGTTCGGCCACGACTGGGGATTCCGGCTGTCCGACGTCGACGCCCCGGTGTTCTGGTGGCACGGCACCGACGACAACATCGTGCCGGTCGAACACGGTGAAGCGGTCACCGCACGGCTCACCGACGCCCGCTTCCGCACCATCGACGGTGGTGGGCACCTGGCCGGGTTCGGTGTCGGTTCCGAGGTCCTCGACGCCGTGCTGTGAGCGTGCCGTGCCCGTCGGGCCGGTCGTGGTGGTGATCGGTCACGGAACAACCCGGGGGTCCGTCGGTGTTCCAACTACCGAGTCCCGCACGTGGCGGGGCGGACGGAAGGAGCACGATGAAGACCGCATTCGTTTTCTCCGGTGGCGGCAGCCTCGGATCGGTCCAGGTCGGCATGCTGCACGCGTTGGTGGAGACCGGTGTTCAACCGGACCTGGTGGTCGGTGCATCGGTCGGGGCGATCAACGCCGGTTGGGTGGCCGAGCACCCGGGCCCCGAAGGGGTGGCCGCGCTCGAGGAGATCTGGCTGGGGATCCGACGGAACCAGATCTTCCCGGCCCGCCCGTTGACGGGTTTCCTGGGGTTCGTGGGGCAACGCGCGAGTTTCATGGGGTCCGACGGGCTCCGCCGCCTGGTCGAGGCGAACATCACCTCGCCGCGTCTGGAGGACACCCCGGTTCCGTTGAAGGTCGTCGCCGCCGACCTGTCCACGGGGATGGAGGTCGTACTCGACCGTGGCGACCCGGTCCCGTCGTTGCTCGCAAGTGCCGCCATCCCCGGGGTGTTCCCACCCGTGGAACTCGATGGCCGGGTGCTCGTGGACGGCGGGGTACTGGACAACACGCCGATCTCGGTGGCCGTGGCCGCCGGTGCGGAACGGATCTGGGTGCTGCCCACCGGGTACGCGTGCGCGTTGCCCGACACGCCCCGCAGCGCGTTGGGGGTGGTGATGCAGTCGATCACGCTCATGGTGCACCAACGCCTCGCGACCGACGTGGCCCACTACCAGGACACGGTCGATCTGCGGGTCGCACCGCCGCTGTGTCCGCTGTCGGTGTCGCCGATGGACTTCTCCCACACCCGTGAGCTGATCGACCGCGCGTACGCGTCGACGGCGAAGTGGCTGGCCGCCACCGACGGGGCACGGGCCGACGCGGCGAGCGTGTTGGCGTTGCACACGCACTGAGCGACCCGTCCCGGCCCGGTAGGGTCACCTGGCGTGCTCCCACTGGTGTGTCTGGACGTCGACGGGACCCTGGTCGGCTCGGCCGGCGCGCCGAGTGCGGCGCTGTGGGAAGCGGCGACCCGGGCCCGTGACCGTGGCCAGCACCTGACCCTGTGCACCGCACGCGTCGCGATGGGTCCCACCCGTGAGTGGGCGGCACGGCTCGACCCCGACGGACTGCACGTGTTCCACACCGGGGCGACGCTGTGGCGACCGGCCACCGACGAGGTCATCGCCCACCCGCTCGTCGGCCGTGCCGTGGAAGCGGCCGTGCGGACCGCCGCGGAACGCAACTGGGTGTTCGAGGCGTACACCTTCGACGACATCGCGGTGGACTCGGACGCCCCGCTGGCGGTCGATCATGCCGGGCTCTTGGGGATCCCGCACCGGCGCCGCCCGATCGACTCGCTCGACGGCGACATCGTGCGTGCCCAATGGGTGATCCCGATCGCCGAACTGGCCGACGCGCTGGAACTGGCCCCACCGGGATGCACCGCGTCGGGGGCGACCTCGCCGGCGATGCCGGGCGCCGCGTTCGTGTCGGTCACCCGCGACGACGTGTCCAAGGCGGCGGCCGTCGCGGAGGTGGCGCAACGCTTCGATGTGCCGTTGGGCGCCACGATGATGGTCGGCGACGGGCACAACGACCTCTCGGCGATGGGTGTGGTCGGTTGGCCCGTCGCGATCGGCGACGCCGATCCGGCCGTGGTCGCCGCCGCACGTATCGTGGTCGCCGCGGTCGACGACGACGGCGCCGCCGAGGCGATCGACTCGTCGGCCGAACTGACCGCCTGACCCGTACCCGAGGGGGACACGATGACCGGCACCGGACCGATCGGAACCGTCGACGTCGCCGACATCGACGACTGGGACCTGACCACCGATGTGCTCGTGGTGGGCGCCGGCTGCGCCGGGGTGTGCGCGGCGATCGAGGCCGCCGAGGCCGGCGCGCACGTGCTGGTGTTGGAGCGCACCTCGGCCGTGGGTGGGACGTCCGCGATGTCCAGCGGCCTGCTGTACCTGGGCGGGGGCACCGCGACCCAGCGGGCCTGCGGCTTCGACGACACCGTCGAGGGCATGGTCACGTTCCTGCTCGCCGCGTCCGGTCCGGGTGCCGACGAGGCCAAGATCCGCCGGTACTGCACCGAATCGGTCGCACACCACGACTGGCTGGTCGACCACGGCGTCGAGTTCGATCCGAGCTTCCACCCCGAGGGCGACATCCAACCGCCCACCGAGGCCGGGCTGGTGTACACCGGCGGCGAGGACACCTGGCCGTTCGCGGACCTGACCACGCCGGTGCCCCGGGGCCACCACGCCAGGTTCCCGAACGAATCGGGCGGCTACCTGATGGAACGCCTCGGTGCCGCGTTGGCGTCGACCGGCGCCGAGCTGCGGGTCGACGCGTTCGCCGAGGACCTGGTCACCAGTGACGGTCGGGTCGTGGGCGTGCGGTTCCGCCAGGGCGGGGTCACCCTGGCCGCCCGGGCCCGTGGTGGGGTGGTGCTCGCCATGGGCGGGTTCCTGTTCAACCCCGACATGATCGCCCGCTACGTGCCCGAAGCCGCGCGGTGCACCTACCCGTTGGGTACCGACGCCGACGACGGGCGGGGGATCCGCCTGGCGATGGGGGCGGGCGCGGCGATCGCGAACATGGACGCACTCGAATGCCACGTGCCGTTCCACCCGCCCCGGCGCCTGTCGGCGGGGATCATCGTGAACGGCCGGGGGCGCCGGTTCATCAACGAGGACGCCTACAACGGCCGGATCGGCCAGCACGCGTTGGCCGACCACGACGGGGTCGCGTTCCTGATCGTCGACGAGGCCGCGTCGGAACCGAACTGGTTGGGGTTCCGTCCCGCCTGGGTGGCCGAGACCCCCGAGGAACTGGCCGCCGAGATCGGGGTGCCGCCGGTGAACCTGGCTGCCACGTTGGCCCGGTACAACGTCGACGCCGCCCGTGGGGTGGACACCGAGTTCCACAAACGTGCCGAGCTGATCCGCCCCCTCGTCGGGCCGGTCGGGGCGGTCGACCTGCGGGTCGAATCCGCGTTCTACGCGTCGTTCACCCTGGGTGGGGTCACCACCGACACCGACGGGCGGGCGTTGCGTCCCGACGGCGCCGTGATCGACGGGCTGTTCGCGGTGGGGCGCACCGCGTCGGGTATCCCGGCGCGGGGCTACGTCAGCGGCATCTCGTTGGGTGACGGCACGTTCTTCGGTCGTTGCGCCGGTCGGACCGCTGCAGCTGCTGCCACCGGCTGAATCCGCAACCCGTCGGACGTCGCTGCGGCACGAGCACCGGTCCGGGCGCGGATCCGCCGCGCCCACGGGCCACCGGGGCGCGTCCGCGGGCGCGTCTCGGCGCCGGCTTCTCGCTCGGGGGTCCGCGGGGGACCACGTCGGAGCGACTGTGTCCTGGTCCGGCGTCCGTGGGCGCGGCCGGGTGGTGGCTTCTTGCTCGGGGGTCCGTGGGGGACCACGTTGGAGCGACTATCTGCGGCACCGACACCTGTCGGCCGGCGAGAGTCGCTGCAAGGTGGTCCCTTCCGATCTCCGCCGAGCGGACCGGGTCGACGACCCGGATCCGCGCCGGTGGGCGCGTGCTGGTCGCATCGACGGTGCGAGTCGCTCCAACGTGGTCTTTTCGGGGCCTTCGCGTTGATCGCGCGGCCCGGGTGGGTACGCCCGTGGGCTCCGGCCGGGCCCGTCGATCCCCGACACCGCGTCGGAAGACCAACGAGGGCCGGACCCCACGATGGAGGTCCGGCCCTCGTGCGATGTCCGCAGGAC
>CAZVFF010000032.1:0-14618 GCA_964626395.1 uncultured Iamiaceae bacterium
GTGCGGCCAACAGGCCGGTGACCCAACGGTGGACCTTTCCCACGTGGCGGACCACCCGCTCGACGGTCCAGTCCGGCAACGTCGGGACCGTCGCGTCCAACGATTCGGCCGGCAGCGCGGCCAGGCGTTCCCCCTCCGCCCGGATCGTGGCGGACCACGACCCGTGGCCGGTGGTGTTCGGCGTCATGGATGCGAGTCTGCCCGATCCCGACCCGGCGGTCGGACCCGGGAGCCGCGGGCGTGACCCGCCGGATGACCGGCACGCAGCGGTGTCCGTGGCCCGGCGGCGCGCACGGCCACGGGTTCCCGGCGGGCGGCACGGCTCTGGCAGCATCGGAGCCCATGGACCTGCTCGGGCTCACCCCGTTCGTCGACGACACCGCCACCTTCGAACTCACCGCACCGCTGGTCCGTTTCGACGGCCAGCTCTACGGCGGCACGGGCCTGGCCGCGACCATCGCCGCGATGCAGACCGTCACCGACCGGCGCGCCGTGTGGGCGACCACCCAGTTCGTCGGCACCGCCACCGAAGGCGAACACGTGACGGTCAGCGCCACCGAACTCGCCCACGGCGGCACGACCTCCCAGGTGGCGGTCACCGGCACCATCGACGACCGGGTCCTGTTCACCGGGCTGGGGTCCACCGCCCGCACCCGCGACGGCGGGTTCGAAGCCACCTTCGGCACGATGCCGAAGGTCGACGACCCCGAGGACTGCGGGCCGCTCACCTTCGGAGGCATGGAGGTTCCCGAGGAGATGACCAAACGGGGACCGTTCACCCGCGGGGTGTTCCGTGTGGCACCCGGCGAGCACGACTCGCGTTACGTGTGGGCGAACCTGGAGGGGATCGGCACCGACGGCGCGGCGATGGGTTACGTGGCCGACTTCATCCCCAGCGCCGTGTTGAACGCCGTGGGGCGCCTCGGCGGGGGCACGAGCCTGGACAACTCGATCCGGTTCGGCCCACCCGTGCCCGAAGGCACCGGGTGGATCCTGCTCGACAGCGACCCGTACTTCGGCGACAACGGCTTCGTCCACGGCGCCGCCCGACTGTGGGCCCGGGACGGCACCCTCGTGGCGGTCGCGTCGCAGTCCGCGGTCGCTCGTGTGTTCGGCTGAACACCGTTCCGTCCCCGTCGGAGACGACCCGTCCGTCGACCGTGGACGGCACGCCGCCGGACCGGTGGCGACGGGTTGTGTCAGGCTGCGGGAATGGGTGAATCCGCGCCGACCGTGATCGGCCTGGACGTCGGGACGTCCACCGTCGAAGCGGTCGTGTTCACCGTCGACGGCGCCCCGGGCCCGGCCACGTCCCGCGACGTGGCCACCGTCGCGTCCGCGGACGGTACCGTCACCCAGGACCCCGACGACCTGCACCGTGTGGTGCTCGACGTGCTCGCCGACGCCGTGGCCCGCACCGACCGTCGGGTCGACGCGATCGCGGTGACCACCGCGATGCACGCCCTGGTCGGACTGGACGACGACGACCGGGCCGTGACCCCGCTGGTCACCTGGGCCGACACCCGGGCGACCGACATCGTCGCCGACTGGCGACGAGACGGCACGGCCGGGTTCGTCCACCAACGCACCGGCGTGCCGCTGCACCCGATGGCGCCGGTCGCGAAACTCGCCTGGTTCACCGCCCACCGGGACACGCCGCCGGTCGCCCGTTGGGCGGACCTGAAGGCCCTGGTGTCGTCGTGGCTGACCGGTGCGGCGGTCACCGAGATCTCCACCGCGTCGGGGTGGGGCCTGATGGATCTGCGCACCGGCACCTGGGACCCCGACGCACTGCGCCTGGCGGGTGTCACCCCGGACGACCTGCCCCCGATCGTCCCGACGACCGCCGCCCGTCCGCTCGTCCGGTCCGCCGCCGACCGGACCGGCCTGGATGTGGGCACACCGGTCGTGGCCGGCGCCGCGGACGGCCCGTGCGCCAACCTGGGCGTCGGCGCCACCGAACCGGGCGTTGCGGGGTTGTCGTTGGGGACCAGCGGTGCGGTCCGGGTCGTCGTCGACCACGTACCCGAACCGGTCCCCGACGGGTTGTTCTGCTACGCCCTCGACGCGAAACGCCGGGTGCTCGGCGGCGCGTTGTCCAACGGCGGCAACATCGTCGACTGGTTGGCCGACGTGTTCACCGACCCGGTCGCGTCATCGGCCGACGACCGACACCGCGACCGGTTCTCGGCGGTCGACGCGCTCGCGGCGGCGGCGCCGCCCGGTTCCGACGGGCTGGTCATGGTGCCGTACCTGGTCGCCGAACGGGCACCGCTGTGGGACCCCACCGTGCCCGCCGCGTACCTCGGGTTGCGTCGCCGCCACCGACGACCCCACCTGGTACGGGCCGCGTTCGAAGGGGTCGCCGCCGGGTTGGGGGCGATCACCGACCGGATCGCCGCGGTTCAACCGGTCACCGCGGTGCGTGCCACCGGCGGAGCGTTCGCGTCACCACTGTGGCGGACCCTGGTGGCCGCGGCCGTGGCGCGACCCGTGACGATCCCCGACGTCGTCGGCGGTTCGGCCACCGGAGCCGCCGCGTTGGGTCTGGTCGCACTCGGCGTCACCGACGACCCGGTGGCCGCGAGAGCGATGCTCACCGCCGAGACGACGGCCGAGGCCGGGGCCGAACCGGTCCCGGTGCCGTCCGGACTGCGTGACGCGGCGGTCGCGACCCGACGTTCCCTCGGATCCCTCGCCGCCCGGGACGACCGCGTCGCCGACGCGTTCGGAACCGCACGCTGACCGGTCCCGGCCCCGGTCGGTGTGGCAGCGCGGAAGCCGGACCGGTCGGGTGGGGAACGCTCACCCCGGGGGGAGTGCCGCCGGATGTTCCTCGGTCCACAGCAACGTGATGTGCCGTTCCACGATCCGCCACCCCGTGGCGTCGCGGCTGTAGGTGTCGTGGTAGCGGATGAACCACACCTGATCCACACCGGCGCCGTCCCGGACCGACAGGTGGTGCGCGGTGCAGGGCACCTGTCCGGTGGCCGTGTCGCCGTCGACGCGGTGGACGGGCAGACCGACGAAGTGCAGGGTGCGGTCGTAGCCGCGCAGCGCGTCGGCGATCTCGGCGATCGCGTCCCGGCCGCGCAGCACCCACGGTTCGGGACCGGGCACCGTCAGCACGGCATCATCGGTGAACAACCCGACGAGCCGTTCCGCGTCCCGCGCGTCGACGGCGGCCGCGTACTCCGCGGCCAGTCGTGTCAGCGCGGCCCGGTCGTCCATGGCGGGCACGTTAGCCCCGCGCCGGACGGTCGCCCCCCGCTCCGGTTCCCCGGCCGCCGGGGCCGGTCGCGGGTCGACGGCTCAGGTCAACGTGTTCGGTACGTACCGGTGCGGGCCGAAGAATCCGATGTGGACCTTTCCGGTGGCGCCGTGCCGGTCGTCGTGGAAGTAGATGCGGGGGATCTGGTGGTTCCCGCCTTCGGCGATCTTCAGGTGCGCCTGCATCTCGATCCACCCGCTCGCCGACACGGCCGGGTCCACCGGGAAACGACGTTTCGATGCGAGGGATTCCTGGGCCATCACGGTCTCCGACTCGCGCATGGCGAGCTTCTTTGCCGACGCCGGCCAACCGAACGGGCTGCGGTTCGCCTTGCACCACAGCCAGAACCCGGGCTGGAAATCACGATCCGACGCGAACGCGTGCAGCGCCAGCAGCCCCCGCCAGGCGGTCCGGCCCCACGCCCCCGATTCGATGCGACGGTCCAGCTCCTCCAGGTCGTGGCACGCCTCGGGTGGCAGGACGATGCCGTCGAGATGACGGCGGGCCTCGCGGGCCGCAGCGACGAGTCCGTTCACGTCGATCGGTATCCCCACCGTCGCCGTGGGCGTCGGTGGGGTGGGGCCCGGAGCGGTCCGTGCCAGCGCCGCCTGCAGCAGGTTCACCCGTTCTTCGGAGCCTTCCAGGTCGGCGACCAGTTCCAGGGTGCGGTCCTCGGCGGCGGCCAGCTGATCCTCCAGGTCCACGATCCGTTCCTGCAACGCGGTGCGTTCCCGTTCCACGGCATCGGGATCGACCTCGAGCAGTCGCTGCAGCGCGGCGGCTCCGGCCGGGATCCGACGGGACGCCGTGGCCGGGGCCAGGAACTGCAGGATCGTGAACGGCATCGCCATCGGGTCCCGGGCGACCCGTGCCGCGTCGAGCCGATGGTGCCGGGCCGGGTTCGGTTCGTCCGGTGCCACACCGGGCAGGTACAGGCGGGCCTCACCCGGGGCCGGGCCCAGCTCGGAACCGAGGATCTCGGACAGGTTCACCCGACCGGCCGGTCCGACCAGGTGCACGGCCGCGCTGCCCGCCAACACCCGGGCCGCGTGGGTCGCGGCGTCCAGACACGCGCGGGCGTCCAGGTCCGGGCCCGGGGTCGTCACCAGGATCGGCAGGTCCCGTGCCGGGTCACCCAACAGGTGCGCGAAGCGCGGGATCTCGTCGGCGTGCAGGGCCCGGGGTTTCACCGAGAGCCGCACCGGGCCACGGTGCGGGCGGACCCCCTGGGCGATCAGGTGCGTCGACAACGGGGGAGCCTGGACCCCGAACGTGGCGAACGTCCGATGGGTCTCCCGCTCCAGGTCGACCCGGATCGTCCCGGTCGCCCCGGCGGCGGTCGTGGTCAGGGTCGTGATGCGTCGGTCGGTGCCGTCGTCGATGGTCAGCGAACAGCGGCGGATCGAACCCGCGTCGCCCCGGCCGGTCCGCACCAGGGTGGACACGTCCCCGGTCGTCTCGGTCACGTCGTCGGCGAAGGTGCGGTCCGCGTCGCTGCGTTTGCCCACCCACCAACGGAACGCGTCGAGCCCGCGGCCGTGGATCCCGTCGGGTTCGTCCTGCCAGATCGCGCGGTACACCAGGGACACCGTCGTGTCGTCCTTCCTGATCGCTCCGGGTCCATTCTCGCCCACTTGCCCGACCATGCCCACACACCACCGGCAGGGGCGGACTCCGGGACGTTTTGACGCGTGGGGCCCGAATCGGTCCCGGATTTCGTGTGGGGCGGCCGCGCGCGTGACCGGCGGGCGTACCGAACAGGTCGAGCCCTGCGGCGAATCGGTGACATCGGGCACCGGCGCCGTCCCGTACCGACCCCACGGGTTACCATCGGTAACCGAATCGTGTCCGTGGCGTGGCGAGGGGTGCCGTGCCAGACCCCGGGAGTCGAACCAGTGGAACATCTGGACGTGTTGATCGTCGGAGCAGGCCTTTCCGGGGTGGGTGCCGCCCACTACGTCAAGACGAAGTCCCCGTGGGCGGACTTCGCCGTGTTCGAGGCTCGCGACGCCATCGGGGGCACCTGGGACCTGTTCCGCTACCCCGGGGTGCGGTCCGATTCGGACATGTACACCCTCGGCTACTCGTTCGAACCGTGGCCCGGACCCAAGACGATCTCCGACGGCGACTCGATCCGTCACTACATCGAGGACGTCGCCGCGGCCGACGGCACCACCGACAGGATCCGCTTCAACCACCGGGTCACCGCCGCAGCGTGGTCCACCGACGATGCCCGATGGACCGTCACCTACGAACACGTCGACACCGGGGAGACCGGACAGCTCACCTGCGGATTCCTGTTCTCCTGCAGCGGCTACTACCGCTACGACCGTGGCCACCAGCCCGAATGGCCCGGCATGGACGACTACACCGGCACGCTCGTCCACCCCCAGTTCTGGCCCGAGGACCTCGACTACGCCGGCAAGAAGGTCGTCGTCATCGGCTCCGGCGCCACGGCCGTCACCCTGGTGCCGGCCATGGCCGGCACCGCCGAACACGTCACGATGCTGCAACGCTCACCGAGCTACGTGGTCTCGGTGCCCGAGCGCAGCCCGCTCGCGGACCTGTTCGGATGGCTGCCCGGCACCGCGGGAGGCACCGCGACCCGGTGGACCCTCACCCTGGGTACCCAGGGGATCTACAAGCTGTCCAAGCTGTTCCCGAACCGGATGCGCCGGATCCTCATGAAAGGGGTCGCGTTGCAGCTGCCCGACGACTACCCCGTCGACGTGCACTTCAACCCCCGCTACGACCCGTGGGACCAGCGTCTGGCCGCGGTCACCGACGGTGACCTGTTCGCGGGGATCCGTGACGGCAGCGCGTCGGTCGTCACCGACACGATCGACACGTTCACCGAAACCGGGATCCGGACCACGAACGGCACCGAACTGGACGCCGACATCGTCGTGTCGGCCACCGGGTTGGACATGGTCTTCATGGGTGGGGTCGAGGTGTCGGTCGACGGTGAACCCGTCGACTTCGCGGACCGGTTCGTCTACAAGGGCATGATGCTCTCCGGAGTGCCGAACGCGGCGGCGGCCGTCGGGTACGTGAACTCGTCGTGGACCCTCAAGGCCGAGTTGACCTGCGACTACGTGACCCGCCTGTTGAACCACATGCGCACCACCGGGCTGCGTCAGTGCACCCCGATCCCCGAGGATCCGGACATGGAAGCCGCGCCGTTGCTGGAACTTTCGGCCGGCTACATCACCCGGGCCGCCGACCGGTTCCCGAAGTCCGGGACCCGTTACCCGTGGCGGGTGTACCAGAGCTACATCAAGGACTACCGCGCCACGAAACGTTCCAGCATCATCGACGACGTGATGCGTTTCTCGAACCCGGATCCGACTCGCGGATCCCACGTGGCCGTCCCGGCGCGAACGGACGACCGCTTCGCGGGGCGGGTCGCGGCGATCACCGGCGCCGGGTCCGGGATCGGCCGGGCGCTCGCCGTCGAACTCGCCCGGCGCGGTTGCCATCTGGCGTTGAGCGACATCGACCCCGACGGGCTGGCCGAGACCGTCACCCTGTGCGAGGGACGTGGCGTGAAGGTCACCACCGCTCGTGTCGACGTCGCCGACCGGCAAGCCGTCGAGGCGTGGGCCGCGACCGTCGTCGACGAACACGGTCGCGTGAACTTCATCTTCAACAACGCGGGCGTGGCCCTGGGCGCCACGATCGGATCGGAGTCCTACGACGACCTCGAATGGCTCATGGGGATCAACTTCTGGGGTGTCGTGTACGGAACCAAGGCGTTCCTGCCGTACCTGGAACAGTCCGGGGACGGCCACATCATCAACATGTCGTCGGTGTTCGGTCTGGTGTCGATCCCGTCCCAATCGGCGTACAACTCGGCGAAGTTCGCGGTGCGCGGGTTCACCGACGCGTTGCGGATGGAACTGGAGATCGAAGGCGCGCCGGTGTCGTCGACGACGGTGCACCCCGGCGGGGTCAAGACCAACATCGCCCGTCGGGCCCGGGTCGACGCGTCGATGCGCGAGTCGGTCGAGGACGCCGACGTGGGCGCCGCGTTCGACCGGATCGCGATGACCCGCCCGAAGAAGGCCGCCCGGCAGATCCTGCGCGCGGTGGAGCGCGACAAACGGCGGGTGCTGGTCGGACCGGACGCGAAGGTGATCGACTTCGTGTCGCGTCTCCCGGCCGCGTTCTACCAGAAGGCGTTGATCAGTGGCGCGCGCCGCAACATGATCCGCCACTGAGGCGGGTGCCGTCGCACGTCGTCGCCGTCGATGGCCGGTGTAGCCGACCGGCGCCCGCCGATCCCGGTGGGCGAGGGGACCTCAGGCGAGCAGTTTGGCTTTCGCTGCCGCGAACTCGGCGTCGTCGAGCAGCCCCTGGTTCTTGAGCTCCCCGAGTTTCTGCAGTTCGGCAACGATGTCGACCTCGCCGGCCGGCGGAGGCGGCGGTGCGGGTGCTGCCGTGCTCTGGGCGGCGACCGCCTCGGCCGCGGCCTGCTGCATCGCGGCCTGCTGCTGGGCCGCCGCGTACTGTTCCTGTTCCATCTGGGCCTGGGATCGACGCTGCTGCTTGGCTGCCGCCCGGCCCCGCACGGCGTTCGCCGTTCCGGCGACGACAGCGGTCCGGGCGGCGAGCCCGACGAGTCCGGGACGACCGACTCTACGCATCATTGGATCAACGACTCCTGTGGTGTGTGGTTGGAATCCGGCGAGGGCGCGACGCCCAGCGGTCATTCGATCGCGTCGACCAGGGCGTTCACCACCGGGGCGGCGACCCGCTCGTAGCCGAGCAGTGTACCGCCGGCCGCGGCGACGCTCGCTGCGAGGTCCCGCTGGTAGGTCATCTCCAACACCGCCAGCACCGCGGACGAACCCGACTCGACCAGGCCGGCGAACTCGTCGATGTCCTCCTGGCCGGCGATCCCCGCCGCGCCCAACGGACCCACGCCGATGGACTCCACCTCGTTCTCCAGTTCGGTCGTCGACACGTTCCCGTCGGCGTCCCGGCTGATGATGATCAGGTCGAGCAACCGGACCAGGCCCGAATCGATCAGGCCCTTGAGCGCATCGATCGTCCCGGGGGCCGGACGGTCCCCGGCGAGACCGACCAGGTAGAAGTCGACCGGGCCGAAGCGGTACTCGGAGGGATCGGGGCCTGCCATGGGGATGTCCTTTCGTCGGAGCGGTGCGTCCCCGAGGCGGTCCCCGTTCGTGGCGGACCGGATCGCTCGACGACCGCACGATCGTACAACCCCGTTCGGGGTGGGAATGCCCAGCCCGAACGTTGGTGTCCCGGGGGCTCAGCCGCCCACTCGCACCGACTGGCCGCCGTCGACGGGCAGCAGGACACCGGTGATGAACGCCGCCTCGTCCGATGCCAGGAACCGGGCCGCGTTCGCGACGTCCCACGCGGAGCCCTGACGGCCCATCGGGACGATCGCGGCACGGAACGCGGCGTAGTCGTCACGGTCGATGCCCGCCGAGGCCGCGGCGGCGTCCACCCCCATGGGGGTGTCGATGAACCCGGGCATGATCGCGTTCGCCCGCAGACCGTGCTTCGCGTTGGTGAGCGCCAGGTTCTGCGTGAGGGCGTTCACACCGGCCTTGGAGATCTTGTACGCGGTGATCCCGGTCGCCGAGGCGATCGCGGCCAACGACGACACGTTCACGATCGCGCTCCGCTCGTTGCGCCGCATCACCGGCACCGCCGCCCGACAGGTGCGCCACATGGCCCGCAGGTTCACCTCCATGATGCGGTCGTAGGCGTCGTCGGTCAGATGGTGCGGGGGTGCGTCGCCGATCCCCACGCCGACGTTGTTGTGCAGGATGTCGAACCCGCCGAACCGGTCGACGGCGAAGTCGACCAGGCCGTCGGGCCCGTCGTGGGTGGTGATGTCGACCACGTGATGGGCGATCTCGACGTCGGTGGTCGCTTCGGCGGCCGCGAGGCGGGCCGTTTCGACCACACCGGCCTCGTCGCGGTCGACCAGCACCAGGTTCGCGCCCTCCCGGGCGAAGGTGATCGCGGTCGCCCGCCCGTTGCCGATCGTGCGCCCCTCGGTCTGGCCCGCCCCCACGATCACCGCGGTGCGCCCCTGCAACGAACCGGTCATGAAACCGTGCCGACGCCCGGGAGCGGCGATTCGGTCCGCACCCGGGCCGCGTTCAACAGGCCGGCCAGCATCACGTAGTGGCCGCACAACATGACCACCTCGATCACCCCGGCGTCGTCGAAACGGTCGGTCAGTGCCGACCAGGTCGCATCGGTGACGTCGTGGTCGTCGACCAGTTCGTCCACACCGTGCAGCAAGGTCACGTCGTCCCGGCCGAGCGGCCGGCCCGGGTCGGTCGCGGCACACGCGAGGATCTCGTCATCGGACAATCCGGCCGCGCGGGCGATACCCACGTGTTGACCCCACTCGTAGGACGACGAACACCGGAACGACGTACGCAGGATCACCAGTTCGCGATCCCTGTCGGCGAGACGGCCGCCGTAAAGCAACCGCCCACCCAGCGGCAGCCAGTCCCTCAGCAGTTTCGAGTGGTGTGCCAACGTGCCGAACAGGTGCAGCGGCTCACCGGGTCCGAACACGTCGAACAGCTCGGTCTGCCACCGGTCCGCATCCGCCCGTCGCACCGGCGTGATCCGTGGCGCGTCGCCCGGGGCGTCCATCCGGTCAGGGTTCTTCGGTGTCGGCGGGCTCGGCCGGGATGATGACGACCGGGCACACGGCGTGGTGCACGATCGCCGTGGACACCGAGCCGAGCAGCAGCCGGGCGAACCCGCCCCGCCCGCGGGTGCCCACGACCAGCATCTCGGCCGTGCGCGACGCGTCGAGCAGCACGCTGGACGCATTGCCCTCGATCGCGGCGACGTTCATGTGTTCGGGACGTTCGTCCTCGGACAGGGTGCCGGCGACCAGTTCGTCGGCGACCGACTGGGCGTCACCACCCAACTCGGCGAGGTCGATCGTCCACTCCACGCCGTAGCCCTGGGCCCACTGGGCGGGGATCGCCCACACGTGGATCACGTCCAGGCGGACCCCGTGCAGACGGGCTTCGCGTGCCGCCCAGTGCAGGGCGCGACGGGCGCCGGGCGAATCGTCGATCCCCACCACGATGTGTGCATCGGGGTCTGCGGTGGTCTGGCTCATGACGGCCTCCTCGGGGCGGGCACTCGTGGCCGCGAGGTTACCGGATCGGTCGCCTTCGACGGCCCGGATCCCACGGTCGGGTCGACCCCGCCCGAGTTGGTCCGTGGCGTCGCCGTCGGTGAGGATCGTGGCACCGACGCCGACCGGATCGCGGGGGAGAAGCGACCACATGAGCGACCCCGAGACGCTGCACGAGTTCGACCGGGCCACCGCGGTGACCGCCCACGGCGACGGCGTCGTCTTCGACGCGGACATCGACCCGGGTTGGACCGTCGGCGACAAACCCAACGGCGGGTATCTGCTCGCGATCGCGGCCCGGGCGGCCGCGGGGGCCCTCGAGGCGGCGGGCAGCACCCACGCCGACCCGCTCGCCGCCACCGCGCACTACCTGCGTGCGCCGTCCACCGACGCGGCCGAGGTCCACACCACGGTCCTGCGAACGGGCCGTGGCGCGTCCCAGGTGCGCGCCGCACTGGTCCAGGACGCTCGGGTGTGCATGGAGGCGACCTTCACGATGGGCACGTTGCCCGTCGACCCGCCGGATCCGTACTGGTCGACCCGACGGTCGATCGACGTCGCCCAACGACGCGACTCGGTCCGCATCCCCGCAGCGCGGGAGGGTTCGCCGTTCGTCGTGTCGATCATGGACCGCACCGACCTGCGTCTGGACCCGGCCGTTCTCGGATTCGCGCGGGGTGAACCCTCCGGATCCGGACACCTGCAGGGTTGGATCTCCTTCGCCGACGGGCGACCCGCCGACCCGTTCGGGTTGCTGTTCTTCACCGACGCCCTGCCCCCGGCCACCTTCGAGATCGTCCCGAGCGGCTGGGTTCCCACGTTGTCGCTGACCGTGTACGTGCGGGCCCGACCCGCGCCGGGGCCGCTACGGATCTCCCAGTCGGCCAACGCGATCGACGACGGCCGGGTCGACGAGACGTGCGAGGTGTGGGACAGCACCGGACGGTTGGTCGCGCAGGCGACCCAGTTGGCCGGGATCAGGATCCCCGACACGCCCTGACCGGACGGATGCGGGCGGCCGTCGACGTTCAGTCCGACCGCGACCAGATCCGGGTCCGCGCACCGGCGGGATCCTGCACGACGACCGGTTCGGTGTCGAGGATCATCGTGGTGTGTCCCGGCGGTTCCCACACCGCCCAGTCGGCCAGACCCGACGCGGTCGGTGTGCCGGTCCGGGCGAACGAACACCACGCGTCGGCCATCGTGGTGGCCACCGACCGCATCGCGGTGTCCGGCTCCCCGGTGAAGAACGACGCGCCCGGCGCGTCGAGGTTGTCGAAGGTGAAGGGCACGTCCACGGCGTGGGTCGCGCCCATGTCCCCGCCCAGACCGGTCGAAACCCGGTGGAACTCGTAGACGTGCACCGGGGCGTGGGTGCGTTGCGCGTCGGCCAGCCGCAACGCCGGGAGGCGGAACACCGCGTCGGTGCCGATCGTCTCGAACAGATCGGTCGACGACACCCCGGGCAGCAGTGCCCGGTACGCGGCGACGATGCCCGAGGCGCGGTCCCCGGCGACAGCGGTCACGCCACGGATCACGGCGTCGTCGTCTTCGGCTCGCATGGCCGGGTTCATCGCGAAGAACACACGCAGCTCGTCCCGGTTGGATCCGACGAGCAGGTCGACCCCGGTGGCGGACCCCGACCGGATCGCGTCGATGGGGGCGACCGGCAGGGTGTCGACGCCGAAGACCGGTTGGAACGGCAGACCGGAGGTGATCCCGAACGCGGCGGAGACCTTCTGCTGTGCGTCGATCAACGCGGCGACCGGGACCGAGCGGAGTTCGGCCACCCGTCGTGGATCGAGGCCGAGTTCGTCGAGCAGACGCGTCGCGACCATCGTCGCGCGGTCCGGGTCCGACACGTTGTCGACCGCACCGGACTGGGCGATCGCGCGACCGAACGTGCCCGCCGACGCCGGCAGGGCCAGGTGGGTCCCCACGCTCATCCCACCGGCGGATTCTCCGAAGATCGTGACGTTGCCCGGGTCGCCGCCGAACGCGGCGATGTTGCGTTGCACCCACCCGAGCGCCGCGGCCTGGTCGAGCAGACCGGCGTTGCCGCTGCCGGCGAACGCGTCGCCGCCGAGGCCTTCCAGGTGGCAGAACCCGAGCGCGCCCAGCCGGTAGTTGACGGTGACCACGACCACGTCACGGCGGGCCAGATTGGCGCCGTCGTACCAGGGCACCGACCCGGATCCCGACACGAACGCGCCGCCGTGGATCCACACCAGCACCGGTCGCTTCGCGACGTCGACGGCCGGGGTCCACACGTTCACCGTCAGACAGTCCGTTTCGGACTGTGGGGGTCCGTCCCCGGCGCCCAGCAGCCGGCTGACCATGTCGGGGGGTTGCGGGGCGACCGGGGACGCGTGGGTGGCATCCAGGACGCCCGTCCACGGCTCGGGTGGGGCCGGCGGGGCGAACCGTCGGGCACCGACCGGCGGGGCGGCGTAGGGGATCCCACGGAACCGGTGGGCACCGCGGCGCCGGTCGCCACGGACCCGCCCGCGGTCGGTTTCGACGATGCGCGCAGCCGGGTCTCGTGCGGTCTCGTCTCCTGCGGTGGCCTTCACGGGGCGTTCCTCCGGTTCCCGGCGATCTCGACGATCCGATCCAGTTGTTCCTCTGCGAGGGCACGAACCGCACCCTGGCGTTCGTCGATCCGTGCCGCGATCGCCACACGGTCACCGACCAGCTCGTCGATCGCCACGTCGAGCCGGTGCGGATCGAGGTGCGCGGCGTCGATCGACCGGTCGGCCTGGTCGAACCGCTCGAGGACCTCGACGTACTTGTGGCTCCAACCGAGCACCAGCGTCGGCACACCCATCGACAGCGCCGAGACCATCGCGTGGAACCGACAGGAGACGAACACGTCGCAGAGGCCGATCAGGTGGCGCAACTCGTCGGCTTCGAGACGTTCGTCCACGACGACCAGACCGGGATCGTCGATCCGGGCGGCGATCGTCGAAACCAACGGTCCGTCGTTGTTGTGGACCTTCGTCGGGTCCTGCCGGAAACTGTGGGGGACCAGCAGCACCCGGCGTCCCGCGTCGAGTTGGGCACGCACGGTGCGCACCATCAGATCGACGAAGTCGCCACCGCCGGCGGCGACCTTGGCCTGCACGACCACGCTGGGCGCGATCCCCACCGTCACTTC
The DNA here is from genome assembly GCA_964626395.1 of uncultured Iamiaceae bacterium. Classification (GTDB taxonomy): domain Bacteria; phylum Actinomycetota; class Acidimicrobiia; order Acidimicrobiales; family Iamiaceae; genus JAFDWI01. The sequence goes on from CAZVFF010000032.1 coordinate 13,579, forward strand.
GGGCCCCTCCAGTCGTCGCGCCGCCGCGGCCACCGGGGCACGTGCGGTCGCCGACGCGGGATCCGGGGTTCCCAGGGTGAACGCGAGGTCCGTACCGGTGACGACGTTGTCGAGTCCGAGCCCGTCGAGGAACCCCCGGGTGGCCGCGCCGCGGGCGACGATCAACTCCATCCGGGGCAGCATCCACCGCGCCACCAGACGGTTCAGACGATTGCGGAACGGCCCCAGGGCCTGCGCGCACTTGACGACCGGACGCCCGATGAAGCGGGCCGGGAGCAGGATCGCGACGTTGAACGCCAGGAACTTCTCGCGCCCGTCCGAGAAGGCGATCCCGCCCTGGTCGAGCACGACGTCCGCGTCGACGATCGCGGCGACCTCGGGGACGCGGCGTTCGATCATCCGACGCAACGGTGGCACCAGACGCCAGCCGAGCGCCGCGGCGTTGATGAGTGCCCCCAGACGGAACGGGCGCGCGTCGAGCACCGTCAAATCGGTGCCTGCCGCACGGGCCCGGTCCTCGGCCGGGTAGTAGCTCAGCAACGTGACGTGCGCGTCGTCGTCACGGCGGGCCAATCCGGCGGTGGTTGCGAGCACCATCGAGGCGGCACCCATGTTCCCGGTCAGGGCCGGGCCGACGATCACGTAGTTCATCGCGTCACCTCTTGTCGTGGGGGACGATCGCGTTCGCGGCCGGCCAGGTAGCCGACGCCGAGGACCGCATCGGAGATCGTCGCGTAGATCCGCGCGTTGATGGCGATCATCAGCGCCGTCTCGGTCGGCATCATGGCCGACAGGATGATCACGATCACCGCTTCACGCACCCCGATCCCCGACGGGACGAAGAACGCGAGGATCCCCAGGATGCCGGCCAGGGTGTACGCGGCGATCAGCACGACGGCATCGCCGGCGGAGACCGGACGGACCGCGGCGACCAACGCCACGAACCCGATCCCGTTGACGATCCGGGGCAGGGTGTAGGCCAGCTGCAGGCGCATCGCGTCGCCCAGGCCGATGTAACGGATCTTGTCCGGGTCGATCCT
>CAZVFF010000033.1:0-303 GCA_964626395.1 uncultured Iamiaceae bacterium
GCGACCTTCTTGAAGGGGATGCGCCGGCGGTAGACGAGGTCCTCGGCGTGACGGTGGGTGATGTTGAGGTACGCGGCGAGGCCGTCGTAGTCCGCAAGAGGTCGCTGTTGCGACATGGGTTGTTCTCCTGAGCAGTCCGGTGCGCGGTGATGCTCGGGCTCCCGCTCCGGCCATTGCCGGTGGTGTCTCACCCTGTCCGCTTGTCGCTTGAGGGCGCTCACCACGCCCTATCGGTGGGGCGTGCGGGTCGTCTTCCATGTCGGCGACGAGCCGTTCGTACTCGATCCCGTTTGCCTGGCGTGT
>CAZVFF010000033.1:313-14070 GCA_964626395.1 uncultured Iamiaceae bacterium
GCGCTCGCCGGGTTCAAGTCCTAGCGGTGGTCAAATTACAGCGTTGTAACGCAAGTGTCAACGCCTATCCCCATTTGGGCCCGTTTCGCGGGGGTCGACTCGAGGGTGTAGTGCGGCGGTCGCGGGACCGCGTATCGCGCGTATATCGCGCGCGATACCCTGAAACCGACGCGGATACGTGTAGGTAGATGGGGATAGCAAATGCCGTCTGACCTGGGGGAACGTGGAAACGTGCAGGTCAGCGAATCGGGCCGGATCTCTTTCACACGGCAGAGGTCCCTGGTTCGAATCCAGGTACGCCCACCAGGGGAATCCTCGACGATTCCACCGGTCCTCCCCCGAAATTCGTACCGAAAACCCGCCCTTGGCGGTCTTCGAGTACGAATTTCGGGGGAGGGGCGGTCTGGTTCAGTCGTGGGCGAAGGTCACCTTCGGCAGGATGCGACGCAGCCACGCCGGTGAGGCCCACGCGGCACGCCCGGTCAACCGCAGCAGGACCGGCAGCAGCACCAGGCGCACCAGGAACGCGTCGAGCAGCACCGCGATCCCCAGGATCACACCCATCTCCTTGGGCGGCAGCGGACCCGACAGGGCGAAGGTGAAGAACACCGCCACCATCACCGCGCCGGCTGCGAAGATCACCCGCCCCGAATGGGCGACGGCGCCGACCATCGCCTCGCGGGCGTCGCCGGTGCGTTCCCAGTGTTCCTTGGCCGAAGCCAACAGGAACACGGTGTAGTCCATCGCGATCGCGAAGATCATCGCGAAGAAGAACACCGGCGCCCACCCGTCGAGGAAGCCCTGGGACTCGAAGCCCAACAACCCCGACAGATGGCCGTCCTGGAAGATCAACCGGGCCGCACCGAAAGCGGCCGCGGTCGACAACAGGCTCGCCACCGCCCCCAGCAGCGAGATCAACGGTGCCCCGAGCGCGATCAACAACAACACGAAACCCATCGCCACGACGATGCCGATCACCAGCGGAGTGGACCGTTGCAACTGGTCGTTCAGATCCAGGTTCTCCACTGCCGCGCCGCCGATCAGCACATCGTCGGGCACGGTGTCGCGGAGCCGGTCCACGGTCCCGGCCAACGCCGGATCCGACGGGTCGACGGTCGGCACGGCCTGGACCATCACCAGATCGGTACCGTCCATCGCCGGCTGGGCGGGTAACACCATGCCGATCCCCGGGTCCGCTTCGAGCACCGCGTTCGTGGCGTCGACCGCCCCCGGTGTGGCGACCACCTGCAACATGCCGGGAGCGCCGGGCCCGAACGCGTCCTTGACGACGTCGTAACCGACTCGTGCGCTGGCATCTACGGGCAGCACCTTGATCGAGGGCATCGAGGTCCGCAGCCCGACGACCGGTGCGGCGAGCGCCACCAGCACGACCAGTGCCGCCGCGCCCCACGCGTAGGGGTGGCGCCACAGCCGCTCACCCCACGCGGCGAAGCGTGGCGACCGGTGCGATCCGGCCGATTTCACCCACGGCAACGCCACCCGGTTGATGCGCAGGTCCAGTTTGTACAGGACCAGGGGCAGCAACGTGAGCGTCGCCGCCAGCACGAAGAGCACCGAGAGCATGATCCCACCCGCCATCGAACGGAACGACGGCGACGGCACCAGCATCACGGCGCTGAGCGAGCTCAACACGGTCAGCCCCGCCCGGAACACGGCCTTGCCGGCGGTGTCCATCGTCTCCGCGATCGCTTCGCGTGGCGGCCGGTCACGCCCGGCACGGGCCGACCGGTAGCGCACCACGATGAACAACGCGTAGTCGATCCCCAACGCGAGCGAGAACATCATGGCGAAGTTCATCGCCCAGATCGACACGGGCACGAAGTGGTTGATCAGCACCAACGAACCGGCCGATGCGACCAGCCCGGCCAGGGTCAGGATCAACGGCAGCCCGGCCGCCACCAGCGCACCGAAGGCCAGCACCAGGATCGCCAGTGTCACCGGCCACGACAACATCTCCGAATGCAGCATCGCCTCGAGGTTCGCGGCGTTGAAGTCGGACCACAGCAGCGACGAACCGGTCGGGTTCACCCGGATGTCGCCGGTCGACAGGTCCTGCAGGTCGCCCTTGACGTCGGTGGCGACCTTGACCATCTCGTTGGTGTCCGCACCCGCGCCGGCCAGCACGATCGCGGTCGTCCCGTCCGGTGACAGGGTGGCGCCCGGTGTGGGTGGCACGACCATCGAGATGCGGTCGTCGGCTTCGAGACGTTCGGTCACCGCGGCGATCACCTGTGCCCCGGCGGCGTCGTCGAGGGGACCGGCGGTGGACTGCACGACGACCTGGATCGCATGGGACGCGTTGCCCCCGAAGTGTTCCTCGGCCAGTTCGCGGACCTGCACGGATTCGGACCCGTCGGCCTGCCAACCCGCGCCGGACAGACGCGATTCGACCGACGGGGCGAAAACCCCCAGGCCGACCACCACGATCACCCATGCGACCGCGATGAGGCGGCCGTGCCGGGTGACCCACACGCCGAGCCGGCCCAACGGTCCGGGGCGGATCGTTCCGGAGTGGTCGCTTGGTGCGACGTCGTGCCCGGCTCCGGGCTCGGTGTCGGTTCGGGTGGTGGTCATCGTGGCCGGTCCTCTCGCCGTTGGATACCCATGGGGTATATGCTGAGCGTCGACGATATACCCCCCGGGGTACAAAACCACCAATCGGGCCACCGGGCCCGATCAAACGAAAGGACCGACCATGGAGGACTTCACCCTCACCGCCACGATCGACACCCCCTACGAGGACACCCTGCAGCGGGTGCGCGGGTTGCTGCACGAAGCCGGCTTCGGGGTCCTCACCGAGATCGACATCGCCGCCACGTTGAAGGAGAAGCTGGATGTCGACGGGCCACCACGGATCATCCTGGGTGCGTGCCGACCGGCGCTCGCCCACCGGGCCGTCGAGGCCGACCCCCGGATCGCCGCGATGCTGCCCTGCAACGTCGTGGTCACCGCCGAAGGCGACGGTAGGTCACGGGTCGACGTGTTCGACCCGGCCGTGATGACCGGCTTCAGCGACGACCCGGCACTGCTCGAGGTCGCGAACGAAGCCCGCGAACGTCTCGCCGGCATGCTCGAGGCACTCGGCTGACCCGACCCGGCGTCGACCGATCCGCGGCGGATCGCGTCGGGCCGTGGGGTCAGTCGACCCGGTCCAACAACGCCAGGATGTCGTCACCCCAGCGGTCCAACTTCGTCGGGCCGATCCCGTCGCAGGCGGCGAGTTCCCCGGCATCGGACGGCCGGGCGAGAGCGATCCCGCGCAGGTGCGCATCGGACAGCACCGTGTAGGCCGGCTTTCCCGCCGCGCGGGACTCGGCGGTCCGCCACTCGCGGAGCAACGTCTCCGCGGTGGCGGCCGGCCCCCACAACTCGACCGGTGCGGCCAGGGTCCGCAGTTGCCCGTCGATCCGGACCCGTTCGCCGAAGCGGACCCGCAGCGTGCCGCCGCCCGAAAGTCGGACCGACACCGCCCGATTGTCGGCGTCGTCGACCACGCCGGTGTGACCCCCGGAGGCCTCCAGCGCCAACCCGAACGTGGCCGGGATCCCGTCGTCGGAGCGTTTCGCAGCAGCGGTCCGCCCGGAGCGTCCGGTGTCGCTGGTCCGGTCGGTCGCCTGCCGGTCGGGTCGGCGTGCTCGTCGCCGGGGTGCGGTGCCGTCGAGTTCGCCGAGGAACGGGCTGGGCCGGTCACGGTCGGTGAGGACCACCACCCGGTCGCGACCCCGGGTGATCCCCACGTGCAGGACCCTTCGTTCCTCCTCGATGTCGTGGCTGAGCCGGTGCGGCAGGATGCCCGCCACCACCCCGAAGAGCACCACGCGGGGCCACTCCCGTCCCTTGACCCGGTGGACCGTGGACAGCGTCACCCCGCCCTCGTCGGAGGGGCGCCCCAACAGACCCCGTAGCCACGCCTCGAAACCCACCGGGTCGGGGTGCAGGTCGGCGACGGTCAACAGGCCCTCGAGGTCGTCCAGGTGGCTGGAGCCGGCCGCACCGGCCTGTCCGCTGCTGTCCAGCAGACCCATCGCCGTGCCCAGGCCGACGGTGTCGCGGACCGCTTCGAGCACGTCGCGGGTCGTGCCCGCCCGGGCGGCATCGGCGACGGCCTCCAGGTCGTCGGCCAGACGCAGCACCTTGGCGGCCTCCTTCTCGGGGACCCGGTCGGCGATGCCACGGATCTGCCGTGGCGACCAGTGGCTCCGCCGGGCCAGACGGTCCGGGAACCACCGGGGCAACCCGCGGGTGGGACGACGCAGGATCTCCACGATGTCGTCGGGGTCCATCCGGCCGCCCGCGGTGCCCAGCCGCAGATACGCCAGGGCGGCACGGAGCCCGGTGCGCTCCAGGATCCGCGGGTGCAGCACCGACGCCACCGGCACGCCGGCATCGACGAGCGCGACGTGGGGTGCCAACAACAACGAGTTCACCCGGGTCAACACCGCCACATCGCCCGGGGTGACCCCGTCGTCGCCGATCCAGTCGTGAACGGTCGAGACCAACGCCGTGGCCGCGTCGCCGGCCCCGTGGCGGGTCACCGAGAACGCCGTGGACGACGGCTCCGCGGCGGGACCCGCCTCGATCGTCTTGGGCACCCGCCGGTCGTTGTACCCCAACAGGTGGCGGGCCGCGTCGACGACGGGGACCGGGCACCGGTAGTTGACGGTCAGCGGGTGGGACACCGCGGTGGGGAACAGTTCGGCGTAGTCGATCAGGAAACCCGGATCCGCGGCGTTGTGCCCGTAGATGACCTGGTCGTCGTCGCCGACGCCGAAGACGTCCAGGTTCGGCAGGGCCAAAAGGCGGATCAACAACACGTGGGCGGGGGTGAGGTCCTGGAACTCGTCGACCAGCAGGTGCCCGCACTCGGCCTGCATACGGCGACGGAACGCTCCGTCGGCGAGCAGCACCCGGATCGCGCCGTTGATCTGTTCGTCGAAGTCGACCGCGCCGGTGCGTTCCAGTTCGGCGCGGTACGGCCCGAACAGGTCGGCGAAGCCGTCCACGTCGTCGCGGGAGGACTCGACCTCGACGGGATCGGCCAGGCCGAGTCGCACCGTCGAGAGCGCCTCCAGATACGGACCGATCGGGTCGGTGTTGGCCCGGTGACGCCGCTTGCCCGGCAACAGCGAATCGACCAGCCGGCGTTGGTCACGTTCGTCGATCACCCGGGGGGAACGACCCCGGTGGGTGCGCAGGATCCACAGACCCAGTGAGTTCAACGTGCGGACCCGTGGGGAGAAGTCGGTCGTGCGACGTTCCAGTTCGCGTTGGGCCTCCTTGTTGTAGGCCACCGCCAGGACCGAACCGGTCGGCCAGCCCCGGTCCACGATCAGGTGACGGAGGCGTTCGGTGAGCACCCGGGTCTTGCCGGAACCGGCCGGGGCGATGACCCGGGCCGGGCCGCTACGGTGCGCGACCGCGGCGAGCTGGTCGGGTGCCAGGTCCGCCGTCGGGGCCACCGGTGGGTGTTCGACGGCGAGGTCCCCGCGGGTCACCGACCCGCTCGCCACCACCGCGGCACCGGGCGTCGCGTCGTCGCCGAGCGGGCCGCGTGGGCCACCGTCGATCCAGGCCGGGGTGCCGTCGGCGAGCCGTACGTCGGCGGGTCCGTCCGGGGTCTCGATGGCACCGAGCCGGGCGGCCTTGCGGGCCCACCACCACATCGGTGGACCATCGCCGCGGGCGTCGTAGGTGTTGGCCCACACCAGGAAGTGCAGCCGGTCGAAAAACGGTTCGAACCGTGGGCCGAGACGCCACGGCTCGGTCGTGATCGACTGCGGGACGCGGAACCGTGCCGGGTCGATGCCGAGGCGGACCACGTAGGGAACCCGCCCCGCCCACAGCCGGTGCAGTGCATCGACCACGGCGGCCGGGTCGCCCGACACGGCCTCGTCGACGGTCACCTCGACGGCATCGGCCCAGGGTGCGGGCACGACACCGTCGGCCCCGACGACGACACCACGACCGAGAGCGGAAGGTCCGGGCAGGGGCATCCTCCCACCGTAGACACCGGCTGGGACATCGAACCCCGGCCGAGCGGTGCCCGACGTCGTGTCCGCGGTGCGCTCAGGGGGCTCCGAGGAACGTGACGGTGACCCACAGTTGCCCGCCGCCGGCGGCCACCCCGACCCCGACCCGGGACAGGGCCGGGTCCAAAATGTTGTTCCGGTGCGTCGGCGAACCCATGAATCCGTCGAAGATCGCCTGGACCGACGGGCCCGTCCCGACGTTCTCCGCCACCCGGTACCGGTTGCCGTTGGCCGACACCCAGTTCGAATGCGACAGAGTCGTCTTCCCGACCATGGTGGCGGCCCACGAACTCGCCGCACCCTGGGGGAACCCGTCGCACTGCAACGCAACGGCACCGTTCGCGGTTCTGGCCTGGTTCATCAACGCGAGAAGCTGGGATTCCGGGGACGTCAGGCCGCAGCCGGTGGGTGCGGGCAGACCCGGAGGTGCCGGCGCGGGCACCGGTGTCGGCGCCACCGTCTGCTGGACGGGCGGCAGCGTCGCCGGGGGGTCGGTGCGCGGCGACGCGGTGGTGGGCGGCGGCGTCGTCGAGGTCGTGGTGGTCGATGTCGACGTCGTCGTCGACGTCGTCGTCGTCGAGGTCGCGGTGGTCGTCGCCGGGAGCGTCGTCGTGGCCGCCGCCGTGGTCGACACGTCCACGACCTGCAGGGCAGCTTCGTCGCCCGAGCCGTTTCGGGCCAGCACCAGGGCCGCCACGGCGACCGCCACAACGGCCACGAAGGCACCCAGCCCCGTCAACGCCCGGACCATCCGTGCCCGGCGGGCACGTACGGTCAGGTCGTCCGGGTCCGGAGTCGCCTCGATCCCGTCGAGCTCCGCGTGCAGGAACTCCCGGATCCGTTGTCCATCGGCGTTCGGCATCGTCACGACCTCCTCTCGTCCAGGGCGGCCCGCAGGGCGGGCATGGCCCGGTGCAACAACGACCGCACCGTCGCGGGCCGGCACCCGATGATCCGTGCGGTCTGTTCCTCGGACAGGTCCTCGTAGTAGCGCAACACGATCGCCTGGCGTTGACGCATCGGGAGCCGGTTGAGCACGTCGGACAGCTCCGAGGGGTGCATCTCGGCGTGCTCGGCGGGCCGTCTGCGCTTCGCGTGGTTCCGTTCGAGGTACCGACGCCGGTGGAACGACCGACACTTGTTGGCCACGGCCCGGCGTGTGTAGTGCAGCGGTTCGCCGATGCTCCGCCACCGTCGTTGCACGGCGACGAACGCGTCCTGGACCAGGTCCTCGGCGGTTTCCCGTGAACCCACCATCGCGTACGCCATGCGGACCATGTCCTGGTAGGCGTCCCGGTAGAACGCGTCGAAGGCACCCGCGCCGACGGCCGCGTGGTGCGGTGCGTCGTCGATCGCCCCGACCATCGTGCCGTCATCGGTCACCCTCATCGTCCTTCCAGACGCACCGCGTGTCGATTCCGTTGCAGAATATTCCGGATTCTCCAGCCGCCGCGGGTGAACACCCTCCGAGCGGCCGTACCGGCGTGGGTCAGGAAGCGAACGCGACGCCCTCGTAGGCGTGCCACAAGGCCGCGTACCGCCCGCCGGCGGCCAGCAGATCGTCGTGGGGGCCGTCCTCGACGATGCGTCCCGCGTCCATCACCAGGATCCGGTCGGCCCGCGCGGCGGTGGCCAGACGGTGCGCGATGATCACGCTGGTCCGACCCACGCTGAGCACGTCCATCGCCCGTTCGATCCGTGCCTCGGAGGCCAGGTCCAGATTCGAGGTCGCCTCGTCCAACAGCAGCAGGACCGGGTCGGCCACCAGCGCCCGGGCCAGACACACCAGTTGGCGTTGCCCGGTCGACAACGACCGGCCCCGCTCGACCAGCCAGTGGTCCACGCCGTCGTCGAGCCCGTCGACCAGGTCCCCCAGACCCACCGCACCGATCGCGTCGTCGACCAGCTCGTCGGGTGCGTCGGGGTTCCCGTAGACGAGGTTGTCCCGGATCGTGCCGGCGAACAGGTACGGCTCCTGGGGGACGTAACCCAACCGGCGTCGGTACTCGCCCGGGTCGAGGGCACGCAGATCCACCCCGTCGATCGTGACCCGACCCTCGGTGGGATCGTAGAACCGCGCCAACAACTTGACCATCGTCGACTTGCCCGAACCGGTCTCACCCACCAGTGCCACCCGTTGGCCCGCCGGGATCTCGAGGTCGATCCCGGCGATCGCCCGGACGCCCTGTTCGGGATAGGTGAAACCGACCCCGGCCAACGCCAATGCACCGTGCCCGGGCACGGCGACCGGTTCGGCCGGGGCGGTCACCGACGGGCGTTCGGTGAGCAGACCGTCGAGTTTGCGGATCCCCGCCGCCGACTGCTGGGCGGTGTCGAACACGTTCGACAACTGCTGGATGGGGGAGAAGAACTGGGTCAGGTACAGCAGGTACGCGGTGAGCACCCCGACGGTGAGGGTCCCGGCGTCGTGCAGGACCGCCCCGTAGCCGAGCACGACGATCACCCCGACCGTCGAGAGCAACTCGACGAACGCGAAGTACCCGATCTGGATCTTGAGTGCCCCCATGCCGGCCAGACGGAACTCGTCGTCGTAGGCGTGGAACCGGCGACGGTTGTGGGCCTGGCGGACGAACGCCTGGGTCACCCGTGCGCCGGCGAGGTTCTCGGTCAGGTCGGTCAACACCGCCGCGATCGCGTCGCGTTGGCGGTCGTACGCGGGGCGTGACAGTCGCTGGTAGATCCGTGTCGCGATGATCAACGGCAGGGTCACCGCGAACACCGCCAACGCGAGGCGCACATCCAACACGACCAGTACGACGCCGATCCCGACGAAGGTCACCAACGAGACCGCCGCGTTCACCAGGCCGTTGGACAACAACTGCTGCAGGGTGTCGATGTCCGAGGTCAACCGGGTCAGCAGACGCCCGGAGCGTTCCCGGTCGTAGAAATCCAGACCGAGACGCTGCAGGTGGGCGAAGATCCGGATCCGCAGCGCGGTGAGGATCCGTTCCGCGGCGCGCCCGGTGACCAGGTTCTCGTACCACATGACCCAGGTGTCGGCCAGGCCGATCACCAGGGCGACCCCGGCGACGGCGGCCACCACCTCCAGCGAACCGGGGGTGACGCCCCGGTCGATCCCGACCCGGATCAACGCCGGGATCGACAGGGTCGCCAACGCGTCGAGGACGACCAGTGTCGCGCCCACGGCCAGCTCGCGCCGCCAGGTGCGGATGAAACGGAAGAAGGCCAGGCGACCCCGGTCGCGGCGGTGTTCCCCCGGGTCCACCCGCGAGGTGTCGCGGATCTCCGGCAGGGCGTCGACGGCGTCGAGCAGTTCGGGCGTGGCCGGGCCGATCAGACCCGCGCCGGGCACCCACATGCCGCCTCCACGGCCACCGCCGCGCACGTTCGCGTCCAGACGTGTGGTCGGTTGCACGCGTCGATCGTCGTCGCCCGCCGGTGTCGGTGTCGGTGTCGGCACCCGGGGGCGTGATCGGACGATTCCGGCCGCGTCGTCGGTGTCGGCCGCGTCCAGGCCGCTGAGCAACTCGCGGAACCGGGGGCTCGCCGCCTCCAGGTGCGCCTGGTCGCCTTGAGCGACGATCCGGCCGCCGTCAAGCACGACGATCCGGTCGGCGAGCGCCAGGGTGGAACGACGGTGCGCGATCAACAACGTGGTGCGCCCCGCCAGGCGTCCGGCGAGCGAGTCGTGGATCGCGTGTTCCACTTCGGCATCCACCGCGGAGGTGGCGTCGTCGAGCACGACCACCGCCGGGTCGCACAACAACACCCGGGCCAGCCCGATCCGTTGACGTTGCCCACCGGACAGGGTCACGCCCTCTTCGCCCACGAACTGGTCGTAGCCGTTCGCCAACGCCGAGATGAACCCGTCGGCCTGGGCCGCCCGGGCCGCGTCGCGCACCTCGGCGTCGGTGGCGTCGGGGCGGCCGTAGGCGATGTTGTCGCGTACCGAACCGGCGAACAGGAAGGCCTCCTCGAACGCGAGCCCCACCCGGGAACGGACCGAATCGAGCTGCAGGGTGCGCACGTCGATGCCGTCGAGCCGCACCGCACCCCGGTCGGGGTCCCGGAAGCGGGCCAGCAACATCGCCAGCGTGGTCTTGCCGCTGCCCGACGCGCCCACCACCGCGACCCGTTCACCCGGAGCGATGTGCAGGTCGCAGTGTTCCAGGACGGGGCCACCGTCGGGATAGGCGAACGAGACGTCGTCGAAGGTGACCGCACCGCCGGTGGGAACCCAGGGCTCGGCGTCGGGTGCGTCGACGATGCCCGACCGCATCGCCAACAGTTCGGCCAGACGTTCGGTACCCGAGCGGGCCTGTTGGGCCGCGGCGAGGAACATCGCCATCATCCGGGCCGGTGCCGACAACTGGGTCAGGTACGCGAAGAACGCGACGAGCGTGCCGACGGTGACCTGCCCGTGCACGGCCATCCACCCACCGACCCCCAGCACGACGACCTGGCCCAGCACCGGGACGATCTGCAGCACCGAGGTGAACAGCGCCCGGATCCGCACCATGCGGACCCGCCCGCCGAACAGTCGCTCCAACGCCGCCACGTACCGGGAGACCTCCCGGTCCTCCTGGCCGAACCCCTTGACGACCCGCACCCCCGAGATCGCCTCCTCGGCCACGGCGGTCATCTCGGCTTCGCGTTGGGAGGCGTCCCAGGTCGACACGTACACCGTGTCGCGCATGCGCCACGCCACCGCGAACGTGACCGCCAGCACGGCGACCGCGACCGCGGCCAGCAGCGGCGCGAACGAGATCATGAACCCGACGGCCAGGATCAGCATCACGATGTTCCCGGTGACCAGCGCGACCATCTGGAGCACCTGGAACACCATGTTCACATCGGTGTTCGCCCGGCTCACGAGCTGGCCCGCGGGCAACTGGTCGTGGCGGTCCATGTCCAGGTCGATCAGATGGTCGAACACGGCGTCACGCAGGTCGGCCTGCACGCCGTAGGCGAGTTTTCCGCCGGCCCACCGGCGCAGCACGGTCATCACGAACCGGCCGACCCCGAGGATGCCGAGGAACACCAACCAGGGCGCGAGCGCGTGGCCGGAACCACCGATGACGTCGTCGATGACCGCGCGTTCGACCACCGGGATCAGCGCCGCGGCTGCCGTGCCGACCACGGCTGCCGCCACCGACATCGTCGCCGCCCCGCGGTGCGCGAGGATCCACGGTGCGAGCCACCGCAGCCACCCGTCGCGGGCGTCGGTCGCGGCGGGTTCGGCGGGCATGGGAGTCGAATGTACCGAGCCGGTCGTCGGAACCCGCGGGCCCGGCACGCGAAGCGGGCCTGTTCCGTGCCGCCCCGATCCGACGGCCGCCCGGAACGGGCTCTAATCTCCCGGGCATGCGGATCGGCATGGTGAGCCCCTACAGCCTGTCGGTTCCCGGCGGCGTCCAGGGTCAGGTGCTCGGCCTGGCCCGGGCCCTGCGCGCCAAGGGGCACTTCGTGCAGGTGCTCGCCCCCTGTGACGGGCCCCCACCCGAACCGGGGATCACGCCGTTGGGACGTTCGCTGCCCACCGCCGCGAACGGTTCGATCGCCCCCATCGCCCCCGACGTACCCGCCCAGTTGCGGTTCATCCGATCACTGCGCGATGAACAGTTCGACGTGCTGCACCTGCACGAGCCGTTGTCGCCGGGCCCGAACCTGACCGCCGCGATCGTCAAGCACGCGCCGCTGGTGGGCACGTTCCACGCGGCGGGGGGTTCCAAGGCCTACGAGTACCTGGGGCCCGTCACGCGTTGGTTGGGGCGGCGCCTCGACGTGCGGTGCGCGGTGTCCGAGGATGCCCGCGCCCTCGCCCAGCAGCATCTGGGTGGTGAGTACGTGATCCTGTTCAACGGGATCGAGGTCGAACGGTTCGCCGCGGCCGAACCGACACCCACCGACGGGCCGACCGTGTTCTTCCTGGGGCGCCACGAGGAACGCAAGGGTCTGCAGGTGCTGCTCGCGGCCCTGCCGTTGCTGCCGCCGGAGATCCGCCTGTGGGTGGCCGGTGACGGCCCGCTGACCGACCGGTTGGCAACCGAGTACGCCGGCGATCCCCGGATCGAATGGTTGGGGCGGGTCTCCGACGCCGAAGCCGCCAGCCGCATGGCGGGCGCCGACGTCTACTGCGCCCCGGGTCTGGGTGGGGAATCGTTCGGGATCGTCCTGTTGGAGGCGATGGCGGCGTCCGTGCCGATCGTGGCGTCGCATCTGGACGGCTACGCGAACGTGGCCCGCCCGGGTCGCGAGGCCGTACTCGTCGAACCCGGTTCGCCCGAGGCTCTGGCGGCCGCGATCGTGACGGTGCTGACCGACGAGGCGCTCGCGGCGGACCTGGTCGAAGCCGGGAACGCCCGGGCCGACCACTTCTCCATGGATCGGCTCGCCGACCGGTACGTGGAGCTGTACGAGCCGCTGGTCGGGTCCCGCGTCGTCCCCTAGGCTCGGCCGTCGGAACCCGGAATCGGAGCTGCCCAGATGCACCGCCACGTCCAGAACACCACCGTGCCGACATGAGCGTCGTCGTGCCGTCCCGACGCGCCGGTGCCGCCGCAACCGTCGAACCGTGCCACGGGCGGCGATGAACACCAGGCCCGACACCGCATCGGCGGTCCTGGTCGGGATGTTCGCCGCGCCGTTCCTGGTGGTCGGTCTGGCGCTGAACTGGCTGTTCCACGGTGGCTGGATCGGGTTCGTGATCGTCGTGGTCGTCACCGCGGCGCTCACCTGGGCTGCACACCGTTCCGCCGACGCGGTGATCCTGTGGGCGAGCGGGGCGCACCCGGCCGACCCCGACACCCATCCCAGGCTGTTCAACCTGGTCGAGGGGCTGTCGATCACCGCCGGGGTGCCCGAGCCCGCGCTGTACGTGATCGACGACGCCGCACCGAACGCGCTGACCGTCGGGCGGAACCCGCAGCGGGCCGCGATCGCGGTGACCACCGGCCTGTTGGACGGGCTGAACCGGATCGAACTCGAAGCCGTCCTGGCCAACCTGATCGGTCGGATCCGCAACGACGACCTGTACCCGGGCACGATCGCGGTGACCACCGGTGGGGTCGCGGTCCTGATCAGTGACCTCGCCGCCCGCAACCGCGACGCCGCTCGCGCCGGTTCGGAGCCCGTGGAGCCGTCGTTGCCCGCGTTCGCGGGTTGGATGTCCGTGCCCTTCGCCCCGTTGGGGGTCCGGATGCTGGACCGGGTCACCGACCCGGACCGTGAACGCTCGGCCGACCTGTCCGGGGTCGACATCACCCGGTACCCGCCGGGGTTGATCACCGCGTTGGAGAAGATCCGCGACGACGACACCCCGACCGGTCACCAGCTGCGCGCCACCGCACACCTGTGGTTCCGTGGACCCCGGTCCGGATCCACCGACACCGACGGAACTCGCGAAGCCGCCCCGGTCGGGGTCGGTCACGGTTCGCTGGACCAGCGCATCGAACGGCTCCGGGAACTGTGAACCGGACCCACCCGACCATGGGTGGCCCGGCGGTTCGAACACCCACGGGTCGGCTACGTGGCCGACGGCGCGGACCCCTACAATCGGAGTCATGACCGACGACGCGCACCGCGCACCGAGTGACCGCAGCACCGAACCCCGCACCGGCCGGGTGAAGCGGGGTCTGGCCGACCACCTCGTCGGCGGGGTGATCATGGACGTGGTCACCCCCGAGCAGGCCCGCATCGCAGAGGACGCCGGGGCGATCGCGGTGA
>CAZVFF010000034.1:0-14035 GCA_964626395.1 uncultured Iamiaceae bacterium
ACCCCGACGAGATCACCTACGTCATCCCCGGCAACGACGACGCCATGCGTTCGGGCACCCTGCTGGCCCGCGTGATCTCCGACGCGGTCGCCGAAGGACGCCTGATCGCGAACAGTCGTTCCGGCGACGTCGACCCGGTGCACCGCACCGCCGAGGACGAGGCACGCATCGCCGCCGAACAGGCCGAGGCCCGGAACCAGGCCGCTCGCGCCCAGGCCGAACGTGAGGCCCGGCTCGCAGCCGCCGAGGAACCCACCGCGCCGACGTCGGCCACCGGGACTCCGGTCACCGAGGCGCCGGTCACGGAGGCCACCAATGGCTGATTTCACCGTCAAGGACATCCAGGCGCTGCGACAGGAGACCGGCGCCGGGATGATGGACGCCAAGAAGGCACTGACCGAAGCCGGCGGCGACCCGGAAGCCGCACGCAAATGGCTGCGCGAGCACGGGCTGGCCAAAGCCGCCGGTCGCTCGGACCGGGACAGCTCCGAAGGGGTCGCCGCCGTGGGCACCGGTGCCCGGGGTGTCGCGCTCGTCGAACTCAAGTGTGAAACCGACTTCGTCGCGAAGTCCGACTCGTTCGCACCGTTCGCACAGGAACTCGCCGACGCGCTCGCCGAGGGTGGCGAGGACGCGCTCGCCGGATTCGAGGACCGGATCGACGACCTCAAGGTCCGCCTCAAGGAGAACATCTCGGTGGGACGCACCGTCGTACTCACCCCGGCCGACGGTGGCACGGTGGGAACCTACGTGCACCGCCAGGACGGCCGTGGCGTGAATGCCGTCGCCGTCGAACTGTCCGGTGGCGACTCCGACCTGGCCCACGACGTCGCGATCCACATCGCGTTCACCCAGCCGAGCGCGATCTCCCGCGAGGAGGTCCCCGCGGAGGAGGTCGCGGCCGAACGCAAGGCCCTGGAGGACATCAGCCGCGCAGAAGGCAAGCCGGAAGCGGCGATGGCCAAGATCGTCGAAGGCCGGCTGTCGGGTTGGTTCGCCGAACGGGTCGTGCTTGAACAGAAGTTCGTCAAGGACGAGAAGCAGACCGTCGGCAAGATGCTCGACGCCGCCGGGGCGACCCTGGTCCGGTTCGAACAGATCGTCGTGGGGAGCTGAATGGCGCCGACCCCGACGTCCCCGACCCGATGGGGTCGGGTCCTGTTGAAGCTCTCGGGCGAATCGTTCGCCGGGGATCAGGGGTTCGGGATCGACGGTGACGTCGTCGGCACCCTCGCGCGTCAGATCGTCGAGGTCCGTGCCGAACTCGACGTCGACATCGCCGTCGTGGTCGGTGGCGGCAACATCTGGCGGGGGATGACCGGCGCCGGAGCGGGCATGGACCGCGCCCAGGCCGACTACATGGGCATGCTCGCGACGGTCATCAACGCGTTGGCGTTGCAGGACCTGCTGGAGCGTCTCGACCAACCCACCCGGGTCCAGTCCGCGATCCACATGTCGCAGGTCGCGGAGTCCTACATCCGCCGACGTGCGCTGCGCCACCTGGACAAGGGCCGCGTCGTGATCTTCGCGGGGGGTTCGGGCAATCCGTACTTCACCACCGACACCACCGCGGCGCTGCGGGCGGTCGAGATGGGCGCCGACGTGCTGCTCAAAGGCAGCCATTCCGGGGTCGACGGGGTCTACACCGACGATCCACGGACCAACCCCGACGCCGAGAAGATCGACGAGATCAGCTACCTGGAGGTACTCAACCGGGGGCTGAAGGTGATGGACGCGACCTCGATCACGATGTGCATGGACAACGCCGTACCCATCGTGGTGTTCGACCTGATGACCGAGGGCAACATCCGGTCCATCCTCGAAGGTCGACGGCTGGGTACCCTGGTGGCATGAGTTCCGAGCTGATCGACATGGTCGCGGCCGACGCGACCGACCGGATGAAGCGTGCGGTCGAGCACACCCGGAGCGAGTTCTCCGGCGTGCGGACCGGACGTGCGACCCCGGCCCTGATCGAGAAGATCCCCGTCGAGTACTACGGCTCCGACGTCCCTCTGCAGCAACTGGCGTCGTTCGCGGTTCCCGAAGCCCGTCAGTTGATCGTGACTCCGTTCGACAAGGGCGCGATGGGAGCGATCGAACGGGCGATCCAGATGGCCGACCTGGGGTTGAACCCGTCGAACGACGGCAACGTGATCCGTCTGGTCTTCCCGCCACTGACCGCGGAACGTCGCAAGGAGCTCGTCAAGGTCGTCCGTGGCCTGGCCGAGGAGGGGCGGATCTCGGTCCGCAACGCCCGTCGCAGTGCGCGTCACGAGCTCGACGAGCTCGGTGACGCCTCGGACGTCTCCGATGACGATCTGACCAGGGCCGGCAGGGATCTCGATAAGATCACACAATCGTACGAGTCGAAGATCTCCCAGGCGCTGGAGCAGAAGGAACGCGAACTGCTCGAGGATTGATCATGAGTGTCGTGTCCACCAACGAGTCGGAGTCCCCGAGGATGTCGCACCATGGTTGACCACAAGGACCGCCCGGACCGCGATCCCGAACGTGAGACCGTCGAGGGTGTCCGCATCATCGGCGCGGCCGAAGCTGCCGAGGCCGTCGAACGTGGCGACGTGGCGGGCCGTCTGTCCGAGCAGAAACCCGTCCGCGGTGACCAGGGACCGCCAAGTGGGGCGCGTCCGGCACTGCGTTTCCCCCTCGACGTCGATTCCGACCCCGCGGATCTGCTCCGGGGGCCGACGGCCGGGGTCGGCCCGAGTGACGATCCGTCACCCTCGGGCACCGTGGAACTGCCCCACTGGACCGACCCACCCACCGGCGAGGTTCCGGCGGTCCTGGCCGGCGACGAGGACGACGACATGGATGCGTGGTCGTCGTTCGCGACCTCGTCACCCACACGTTGGCGTGGGGCCGACGACGACTGGGACGACACCGGCGAATACACCGCTGCGCTCTTCGACGACGCCGAACCGCTCGGGGCGCTCGACCAGAGCGACCGGCCAACCGACGACGATCTGTTCTCCTTCGACGATCTCGACGAGGTCGTGTCCCGCAGGACCGCGGAATCGGGCACCCGGGACGCCCGTGCCCTGACGGGGGAGACCCGCCTGTTCGAAGGCGACCGGGATCCGACGTTGGAGGATTTCGACGACGAACCCGTGTTCTCCGAACGGGATGTCGACGACGAACCCGAACCGCACGTGCGACGCCCACGCCGGTCGACGAGGCGTCCGTCCCCCGTCGGTGGACCCCTGGCCCACGGAGCCGACGACGGCGTCGGCGGGGGACGTGACGTACCCACCGCGGTCGCGGCCGGCGTCGGGATCGCCGTGGTCGCGCTGATCTGTTTCGCGCTCGGCCCGGCGGTCGTCGCGGTGCTCGCCACCGTCGTCATCGCCCTGGCCGCCGTCGAATACTTCTGAGAGACCCAACGCGCGGTCATGCGCCCAGCGGCCCTGCTCGGCCTTGTAGCGTCGATCGCCTTACCGTTTGCGACCTACTGGCGCGGTGAAGCGGCCGTGCCGCTCATGTTGACCCTGGTCCTGGTGTTCACGTTGCTGTGGTACCTGGTCGGGGCGGGCGGCGACTCACCGGTGCTCGAAGGGATGGGTTCCACGATCGCCGGGGTGTTGTGGATCGGTCTGCTCGGCTCGTTCGCCACGTTGCTGCTCCGCGCCCCGGACGGTCGTGGCATCCTGCTCGCGATCATCATCACCACCGTCGTCTACGACATCGGCGCCTTCTTCGTGGGCCGGTCCTTCGGCCAACGCGCCTTGTCGGCGGCCAGCCCGAACAAGAGCGTCGAGGGGGCCGTGGGTGGGCTGATCGCCGCGGTGATCGTCGGCGCGATCCTGGGTGGTGTGGGCCTCGGCACGCCGTTCCACGGATTCGGTCACGGGGTGATCCTCGGCCTCGCGGTGGCGGTGGCGGCGACGCTCGGTGACCTGGCCGAGTCGCTGGTCAAACGGGATCTCGGTGTCAAGGACATGGGTGCGCTCATCCCCGGCCACGGCGGGATCCTGGACCGCATCGACGGGTTGCTGTTCGTGCTACCGGTCGTCTACTACCTGATCGTCGGGCTCCACTGGATGTGACCCGGGTCGCGGTCGCCGGGTCCACGGGGTCCATCGGCACCCAGACCCTCGAGGTGATCGCGGCGGACCCCGACCGGTTCACGGTCCACGCCATCGGTGCGTCCGGCCGTCGGGTCGACGAACTCGCCGAGCAGGCCGCACGTGTGCGCCCGGAGGTCGTCGCCGTCGCGGACGACACCCGTGCCGGGGACCTGGCACGCCTGCTCCCCGGCGGATGTGAACTGCGTGCGGGCTCCGGTGCCATGGAGAGCGTCGCCGCCGAAGCCGACGTCTGCATCAACGGGGTGGTCGGGTTCGCCGGGCTGGGGGTGACCCTGGCGACCCTGCGGGCCGGTCGGCGGCTCGGGCTGGCGAACAAGGAATCGTTGATCTCCGCCGGGCCGGTCGTCCAGGCGGCACGGGCCACGCCGGGTGCGGAACTGGTCCCGGTCGATTCCGAACACGCGGCCATCCACCAGTGCCTGCGTTCGGGGGGGTTCACCAACGGTTCGGGTGCCGTGACCAGCCCGGACCGGACAGCGCCGGTGGCGCCACGCCGTGTCGCCCGGATCGTGCTCACCGCCAGCGGTGGCCCGTTCCGAGGTCGCACGGCGTCCGAACTGGGCGAGGTGACCGTCGAGGACGCACTGGCACACCCGACCTGGTCGATGGGACCGAAGATCACCGTGGACTCCTCGACACTGATGAACAAGGGCCTCGAGGTCATCGAAGCGCACGAACTGTTCGGCACCCCCGCCGGTACGGCGGGCGTCGGGATCGGGCTGGACGACATCGACGTGGTCGTGCACCCCCAGTCGATCGTCCATTCGATGGTCACCTACGACGACGCATCGACGATCGCCCAGCTGTCCGAACCCGACATGCGTCTGCCGATCTCCTACGCGTTGTGGTGGCCCGACCGGTCACCGCGACCGTTCGGGCGGATCGACTGGACCCGGAATCGTCACCTGGATTTCGAACCGCCCGACCGCGCCACGTTCCGCTGCCTGGACCTCGCCTATGCGGCGGCCCGCCGCGGGGACGACGCGCCCACCTGGCTGAACGCCGCGAACGAGGTGGCCGTCGCGGCGTTCCTCGAGGGTCGGATCGGATGGTCCGCCATCGCGGAGGTGTCGAGTGACGTGCTGCAACGGCATGATGGACGGATGCTTTCCGACGTCGGTGACGTACTCGCCGCTGACCGTGCGGCCAGGGTCGCCGCATCCGAACTGATCGCTGCGAGGAGCCGGTGACCGACCAGATACCGCCCCCACCACCCCCGCCGCCGACATCGGCGACCGTGGACGGCGACGTGGAGAACACCGAGACCCCCGGATCGCACTGGCTGCGCGTGGGCCTGATGGGTCTCGCCCTCGTCCTGCTGGTCCGTTACACCGGCTGGTGGGGACTCGCCATCGTCGCCGGACTCGTGGTGATGATCTTCCTGCACGAGCTGGGCCACTACATCATGGCCAAACGTGCCGGGATGAAGGTCACCGAGTTCTTCATCGGTTTCGGACCGCGTCTGTGGTCGTTCCGTCGGGGCGAGACCGAATACGGGGTCAAACTCATCCCGGCCGGCGCGTACGTGAAGATCATCGGGATGTCCATGGCCGAGGAGGTCGACCCGGCCGACGAGGACCGCACCTATCGTGCGAAACCGTTCTGGCAACGATTCGGAGTGGCCGTCGCGGGTTCCGCGATGCACTTCATCCAGGCGCTGGTGCTCATCTTCGTGATCCTCGTGTTCACGGGTGCACCGGGTGGGACGCTCGCCAAACCGGTGTCGGAGTCGACCTCGACGCTCGTCGGTGATGTCTACGCCAACTGCCCCGCAGCGGAGGCGGGCATCCGGCCCGACGACGAGATCGTGTCGATCGCGGGGCACCGGCTGCACCACTACACGCAGCTGTCGACCCTGGTGCGCACCTACGGCGGCCAGGACGTCGAGTTCGTGATCGACCGTGACGGGGTCGAGTCGACCCGGGTCGTGCACCTGGTCACCCGCGACGGCGAACCGGGGTCGCCGGGCCTGCTGGGGATCTCCTACGGCCCGGAACCCGCCGTGACCGAACGCGTGAATCCGCTGCGCGCGATCCCGAACTCCTTCGTCGAGTTCGGGTACATGATGAAGGAGACGATCCCCGCCTTCTTCAAGGCGTTCAGCCCGTCGAACCTGCGTTCCTACGGTGACCAGGTCGCGAACGCCACCAAGGACCGCAACGCACCCGAGGCGGACGCCGACGAACCGGACCGCACCGTGGTCGACGACACGCCCGGTGCGGCGCCCGCCCCCCAGCGGGTGTCGACCGACGCGTGCCTGGAATCGATGGGCGGCCCCGCGGCGTTCACGTCGTCCAAGGTCGAGGACACCAGTGCCGAGGAGGGCCGGTTCCTTTCGATCGTGGGGATCTTCAACATCGGCAAGGGCATGACCTCCGACGGCGGCGGCCTGACCAACCTGCTGTTCCTGTTCGTGGTGGTGAACATCTTCATCGGGGTGTTCAACCTGATCCCGATGCTGCCTTTCGACGGCGGCCACGTGGTGATCGCGGTGTACGAGAAGATCCAGGAGTGGCGGCGGCGCGACGGGCAGCGCTACTACGCGGATCTGAACAAGTTGTTACCCGTGGTCTACGTGATGGTCGTGTTGCTGGGCCTTTTGTTCGTCTCTAGCCTCTACCTCGATATCGTCAATCCCCTTTCGGTGAAATAGATGGAGTTCCAAGCCACCAACCGTTACCCGCGTCGCAAGACCCGGCAGATCGTCCTGCGGCATCCGACGAACCCGGTCGCGGTCGGTGGCGACGCGCCCGTGAGCGTGCAGTCGATGACCACCACCAAGACCGCCGACGTCGACGGCACCCTGGCCCAGATCTACGCCCTGCGCGGTGCCGGCGCCGACATCGTGCGCTGCACCTGCAACGACCACGAGGCCGCGGTGGGCCTCGCCCAGATCGTGCCGCGTTCCCCGGTGCCGATCGTGGCGGACATCCACCACCAGGACAAACGGGCGCTCGAGGCCCTCGAGGCCGGGGTCCACTGTCTGCGGCTGAACCCGGGCAACAACACCAAACCCCAACCCATAAAGCTGGTCGCATCCGAGCCCCGCGACCGGGGGGTGCCGATCCGGATCGGCGTCAACGGCGGGTCGTTGCACCCGGACCTGTACAAGAAGTACGGCAACAAGGTGACCCCCGAGGCGATGGTCGAATCGGCGATGACCGAACTCGCGTACTTCTCCGAGGTCGGCTTCGAAGACGTGAAGATCTCGGTGAAGGCGTCGAATGTGCCGCTCATGATCGAGGCGTACCGGCAGCTGTCGGAAGCCACCGACCACCCGTTGCACCTGGGCGTGACCGAGGCCGGACCGTTGCCGGGTGGTCTGCTCAAGGGCACCGCCGGGATCGGGACGTTGTTGTCCGAGGGCATCGGTGACACGATCCGCTACTCGTTGACCGCGGACCCCGTCGAGGAGGCCCGCGCCGGGCGTGAACTGCTCGAGGCGCTCGGCCTGCGGGAACGCACCGGACTGGATCTGATCGCGTGCCCGTCGTGCGGACGCGCCGAGATCGACGTCATCGGGTTGGCAGCCGAAGCCCAGCAGGCGTTGGCCGACAAGGACATCCCCCTGCAGGTCGCGGTCATGGGGTGCGTGGTGAACGGGCCGGGCGAGGCCCGCGACGCCGACCTGGGGATCGCGGGGGGTCGCGACAAGGGCCACCTGTTCGTCAAGGGCCAGAACGTCGCGGTCGTGCCCCAGGACGAGATGATCCCCACCCTGGTCGAATGGGCCGAGTTCATCACCGAGAACGGCGTGGAAGCCGCCCTCGCACGGGTCGACCTGGAGAAGGCCAAACGTGAAGCGCAGCGCGACAGCCTGGCGCTGATGATGGAGAAGGGCACCGACGTGAACGGCAACAGGGCCCGCATCGAGCGGATCGAGAAGATCGCCCGACGCTGAGCCCGTGAGGGGGTCCGGGCGCCGGTAGCGTACCGGTATGGCCACCTCCGAAACCGACCTGCTCGCCTCCGTCGAGACCGGGTTGCACATCGGTGGGTCGTGGCGTCCCGCGGCCGATGGTGCCACGTTCGCCGTGGATGACCCGTCCACCGGCGAGCCGTTGGGGATCGCCATCGCCGACGGGACGGCCCGCGATGCACGCGACGCGTTGGCGGCCGCTGTGGACGCGCAAGGGTCGTGGGCGGCCACCCCGCCGCGGGAACGATCCGAGATGCTCCGCGCCGCGTTCGAGGGGTGTCACGCCCGGGCCGACGACCTCGCCCTGGCAATGACCCTGGAGATGGGCAAACCGTTGGCCGAGAGCAATGGTGAGGTGAACTACGGCGCCGAGTTCTTCCGGTGGTTCGCCGAGGAGGCCGTCCGGATCGACGGGCGTTACACCCGCGCGCCGGCCGGCGACGGCCGCATCGTGGTCACTTCGCACCCGGTGGGTCCGTCGTTGTTGATCACCCCGTGGAACTTCCCGTTGGCGATGGGCACACGCAAGATCGGCGCAGCGGCCGCGGCCGGTTGCACGATGATCCTCAAACCGTCCGAACTGACCCCGATCACCGCGGCGTTGTTGATGGAGATCCTCGTCGCCGCCGGTTTTCCCGACGGAGTGTGCAACCTGGTGCAGACCACCGACGCGCCGGCCCTGTCCGAGACGCTGCTGGCCGACAAACGGCTCCGCAAGGTGTCCTTCACCGGCTCCACGGCCGTCGGGCGGACGTTGCACACGTTGGCTTCGGAACACCTCCAACGCATCTCCCTGGAGTTGGGTGGCAACGCCCCGTTCATCGTGCTGGCCGACGCGGATCTGGATGCCGCCGTCGAGGGGGCGCTCGCCGCCAAGATGCGCAACGGCGGAGAGGCCTGCACCTCCGCGAACCGGTTCCTGGTACACGCTTCGATCGCCGACGGGTTCACCGAGCGGTTGGCCGAACGCATGGCCGCCATGCGGGTCGGGCGGGGGACGACCGAAGGTGTCCGGGTCGGACCGCTCATCCGGGAAAAGGACCGTGACAAGGTCGCCGGCCTCGTGTCGGACGCGCTCGACCACGGCGCCCGCGTCGTGACCGGTGGGCGGGTCGTCGACGGGCCCGGCTGGTTCTACGAACCCACGGTGCTGGCCGACGTGCCGGCCGGTGCCGAAGTACTCCACAGCGAGATCTTCGGACCTGTCGCACCGGTCGTGACCTTCACCGAGACCGCCGACGCGGTGGCGATGGCGAACGACACCGACGCCGGGCTGGTGGCCTATCTGTACACCCGTGACCTCGACCGTGCCGTGCAGGTCGCGGAATCGCTCGAGTCCGGGATGGTCGGGATCAACCGCGGGGTCGTGTCGAACCCGGCCGCTCCCTTCGGTGGCGTGAAGTCGTCCGGAATCGGACGCGAAGGTGGCGCCGAGGGGATCGAGGCGTACCTGGAGGTCCAGTACCTGGGGATCGCACTGGATTGATCGTGCCGGCCGTCCCCCCGGTGTTCGTGGACGCGCTAGACAGGCCGGGAACATCGCCCGGACAGGAGCAGCCATGGCCGCCAACCAACGCCGACAGATCGAGATGACCGACGCCGAGATCGCCTCCTACATCGACCGGCACCGCACCGCGGTCATGGCGACGATCGGACCCACCGGCGCACCGCACCTGGTGGCCATGTGGTACGCGGTGATCGACGGGACGATCTGGTTCGAGACCAAGGCGAAGGCCCAGAAGGCACTGAACCTGCGGCGTGACCCGACCATGACGGTCCTGCTGGAGGACGGCCAGACCTACGACCGCCTCCGGGGGGTGTCGATGGAGGGTCGTGGGGTGATCGTCGAGGATCCCGATGCCCTGTGGGACGTCGGGGTCGGTGTGTGGGAGCGCTACACCGGTCCCTACACCGACGAGATGCGACCGCTCGTGGAGTACATGCTCCACAAACGGGTCGCGGTGCGTTTCGACGTCGACCGCATCCGTTCCTGGGACCATGCCAAGCTCGGGATGGATCCGATGGATTTCGGTGGCACGACCGCACCCCACGTGACCGAACGCATCCCGTGATCGGGTCGCGCACCGCGCCCGCGATCGAAGCCCACGGCCTGGTCAAACGCTACGGGGACTTCACCGCGCTCGCCGGCGTCGACATCGAACTGCCCCGGGGGACCGTCACCACCCTGCTGGGCCCCAACGGCGCCGGCAAGACCACGGCGGTACGGATCCTGACCACCCTGACCGAGCCGACCGCCGGACACGCCGTCGTGGCCGGCTGGAATGTCGCCACCCACCCCCACGAGGTCCGTCGACGCATCGGTCTGGCCGCCCAGGACGCCACCGTCGACCACCTGCTCACCGGCTTCGAGAACCTGGTGATGGTGGGGGAGTTGCACCAGCTGGGGCGCTCGGAGGCCAAGCGGCGTGCCCGACGGCTGCTCGCGGACTTCTCCCTCGCCGACGCGGCGGACCGACGGACCGGAACCTATTCGGGTGGCATGCGGCGTCGGCTCGATCTGGCGGTCACACTCGTCGCCGACCCCGAGGTGCTGTTCCTCGATGAGCCCACCACCGGGCTGGACCCGCGAGCGCGAGTCGAGCTGTGGGAGGTGATCGACTCGTTGGTCGATCGCGGCACGTCGCTGTTGCTCACCACCCAGTACCTCGAGGAGGCCGAACGGCTCGCCGACGACATCGTCGTGGTGGACCACGGGCGGGTCATCGCACGGGGTGACGCACGAACCCTGAAACGTCAGGTCGGGGGCGACCACGTGGTGATCACCGTCGCCGACCCGGGCCGCGCGGACGAGGTGGTCACGATCCTGGCGGCCGCGTGCGGGACCGACCCCGTCGTCGATCGTCAGACCGCGTCGGTGAGCGCACCGACCGGTTCGGGGGTGGAGGTGCTCGCGGTGATCGCGGACCGACTCGTGGAACAGGGGATCGCCGTCGAGGATCTCGGTCTGCGCCAACCGTCGCTCGACGACGTGTTCCTGACCCTGACCGGCCGGCCGGTGGCCGAAGAAGCAGCCCCGAACCTGCCGGAGGCGTCGTGAACACCGCCGAGGTCGGAACCGTTTCCGTGAACGCCGAGCCCCGCCCTGCACGAGGGACGATGCACGACGTCCTGGTCATCGCACGACGCGGGCTGATCCACATGCGACGCCAGCCCGAGCAGCTCAGCGACGCGACGATCCAACCGATCATGTTCGTGCTCATGTTCGGCTACGTGTTCGGCGGCGCCATCGCACCGCCCGGCGGGGGGAACTACCGGGAGTTCCTCATGGGAGGCATCTTCGCCCAGACCCTGACCTTCGCGACCTTCGGCGTCGCGCTCGCGATCGCCAACGACCGGAGGAACGAGATCGTGAACCGGTTCAGATCCGTGCCGATCGCGCAGGGGACCGTGCTGGGCGGTTATGCGGTCGCGAACTTCATCAAGGCGCTGCTGCCGGTCGTGCTCATGACCCTCACCGGGTTGGCGATCGGGTGGCGGATGCGGGCCGGGTTCGTCTCCGCGGTCGGTGCCTACCTGTTGATGATGGCGTTCGTGTTCGCCATGATCTGGATCGGGATCCTGTTGGGCAGCCTGGCCCGGACCCCCGAGGGTGTCAACGGCATCGCCTTCACCGTGCTGATGCCGGCCACGTTCATCGCCTCGACGTTCGTGCCACCCGAGTCGATGCCGTCGGCGTTGCGCGTGGTGGCACAGTGGAACCCCATCTCGACGCTGGCCGATTCGTTGCGGCACCTGTTCGGCAATCCGGTGTCTCCGGCCGTGCCGGGCGCCCCGTGGCCGACCGCGCACCCGATCCCCTACACCCTCGTCTGGATCGTCGTGCTCGTGGCCTGTTGTGCGCCGGTGGCGATACGCGCCTACCGGCGCTCGATCGCGTCCTGACGTCGTCCGGGCCGGATCAGAACAACGGGTCGATGTCGACCTGGATCAGGTGCGGACCCGACTCGGCCTGGGCACGACCGAAGGCCTCGGTGAACTCCTCCACGGTGCCGGCACGGGAGCCGGGCACCCCGAAGCCCTCGGCCATCGCCACGAAATTCATCTCCGGGTCCGACAGGTCCAGCATCGACAGCGCCACCGGGCCCGGTTCGTCGGCTCCGACCCGGGACAGTTCCAGGTTCAGGATCGAATAGCTGCGGTTGTTCAACAACACCGTCGTGACGTTCGACTTCTCGCGGGCCTGGGTCCACAACGACTGGATCGTGTACATCCCACTGCCGTCGGATTCGAGCGCGATGACCGGCCGGTCGGGTGCGGCGAGCGCGGCGCCGGTCGCCACCGGCAGACCCTGGCCGATCGCGCCGCCGGTCAGGGTCAACCAGTCGTGGGGTGGGCAGCCCGCCGTGGCGGCCGAGATCGACAACCCCGACGTGTTCGACTCGTCGGACACGATCGCGTCCTCGGGCAGCAACGCACCGAGCGCGTTCGCGAGCGAATCGGCCGTGATCTTCCCGCTGCCGGCGTCGGGTCGGTGTGCGGCCTGACGTTCCACGTCGGCCGGTGCACCCAGCTCGTCGGCGAAGGCCTCGAGCACGGCGATCGGATCCGCGCTCTCGGGTTCGAAACGGATCACCTCGCAGCCTTCGGGGACCAGATCCGACGGTTTGCCCGGGTACGCGAAGAAACTCACCGGCGAGGTCGTGTCGATCACGATCAGCCGGGTGATGCCGTCGAGTTGCATCTGCGCGAACTCGGCGAGGTAGCCGAGCCGTTCGATTGCGGGCAGCCCGGCGCCGCGGCGCAGACGGGTCGGGAACGTCTCGGCGTACAGCTTCGCCCCGGACGCCGCGGCGACCCGGTTCGCGGCGACCAGGCCACGTTCGGATGCCAGGACCCGACCGCCGACGAGCACGGCGCACGACTCGTCGGACCGCAGGGCCTCCACGGCCCGGCGCATCCGGTCGGCGTCCGGTTCGGGCGGCACCGCGGCCGGACGGGCCTCGGCGGGTCCGCGTGCCTCGGACCAGGACGCGTCGGCCGGCAGGATCAGCGTCGCGACCTGTCCGGGCGGGCCCATCGCGGCGGCGACGGCTTCAGCGGTGTCGTCGGGGAGCGCGTCCGCGGTCGTGGAGTCCCGCACCCAGCCTGACACGGCCTGTGCGAGCGCGTTCACGTCCGAGGTCAGCGGTGCGTCGTACTTGCGGTGGTAGGTGGCGTGGTCACCGACGATGTTCACCACCGGCACGTGGCCGCGTTTGGCGTTGTGCAGGTTCGCCCAGCCGTTGCCCAACCCGGGCCCCAGGTGCAGCAGGGTCGCGGCCGGGCGGCCCGCGATGCGCGCGTAGCCGTCGGCGGCACCGGTGGCGACACCTTCGAAGAGCGCCAGGACGGCCCGTACCTCGGGTACGGCGTCGAGCGCCGCGACGAAGTGCATCTCCGATGTCCCCGGGTTCGTGAAACAGATGTCCACACCGCAGTTGGACAGCGTGCGGATGAGTGCCTGTGCACCGTTCATGGTCGGATGTTCCCCTTGTCGATCGTCAGTGGTCGTAGATGGTTCCCGGATTCATGATGCCCTCCGGGTCGAACGCCGCTTTGATGCGGCGCATGAGCGCCAGTTTCGCCGGGTCCTCGAGCGCGATGAAGTGGTGGGCCTTCTGTTTGCCCAGGCCGTGTTCCCCCGAGATCGCCCCGCCCAGGGCCATACCGGCCTCGAACAGGCGGTGCAGCACATCGTCGCGTTTTTCCCGGTCGGGCTGGAACACGGCCAGGTGCACGTTGCCGTCGCCGGCGTGGCCGCAGCCGGCGATCAACGAGCCGGTCTCGGTCGCGAGTTCCGACGCCCGGGTGAGGAACGCCGAGATCGACGCCCGGGGCACGACGGTGTCGATGATCTCGTCGGCGTTGGATGCCTTCGCGAGCCAGAACGCCTTCTCGCGGGCCTCCACGAGTTTGGCGCCGGCCGCTGCTGGCAGTACGAAGATGTCCATCGCGCCGAGCTCGCCGACCAGGTTCGCGCACCGTTCGACGTCCTCGTCCAGACGTGCTCCGC
>CAZVFF010000035.1:0-14021 GCA_964626395.1 uncultured Iamiaceae bacterium
CACCCGCCCGTCGCCGTCCACGCCGAAGCCTTCCACCGCGGTCGAGAACGCGGCCGTCACCCCGCGGGCTTCGATCGCGGCGGTGATGTGCGCACCCATGTCTGCGTCGAGTTTGCGCATCGGCCGGTCGGCCATCTCGACCAGGGTCACGTCGAGGTTGCGTTCACGCAACACCTCGACCATCTCCAGGCCCGTGTAGCCGGCACCGATCACCACGGCCCGACGGGGTGCGTGGTCCCGGATGGCCCGGTCGATCGCCACCGCGTCGGGGATCGAATCGATCGTGGAGATCCCGGCCGCGTCGACGCCGTCCAGCGCGGGGCGCACCGCGGTGGCACCGGTGGCCAGCACCAGATGGTCGAAGCCTTCGGTGAGGGTCGCCCCGCTGGTGTGGTCCACGGCGGTCACCACCCGGGCGTCGATGTCGACCCCGACCACCTCGTGGTGGGTGTGCACGTCGATCCCGCGGGCGCGGTGTTCCTCGGGGCCACGCACCACCAGGTTCTCCACCTCGGGTACGGCTCCGGACACGAAGTAGGGCAGGCCGGCCGCGGCGTACGACGTGTAGCCGCCCCGTTCGAACGCGACGATCTCGAGGTTCCGGTCCAACCGGTGGGCCCGGGCCGCGGTCGACATGCCGGCCGCGTCACCGCCGACGACGACCAGGCGGGTCACGAACCTTCGTCCCCGGCCGGGGCGGCCGCCTTCCCGGCGACCAGACGGGCCGCGATCATCGCCGTTTCCCACACCGGCGCGAACGGCGGCGCGTAGGAAAGGTCGATCATCGAGAACTCGTCCGCGCCCTTGGCGTCCCACACGGCCAGGGCCAGCACGTCGATCCGTTTGGCCGACTCGGGCCCGCCGACGATCTGCGCGCCCAACATCCGCCCGGTGCGGCGTTCCGCGACGACCTTGACCGCGATGTCCCGGGCGTCGGGGTAGTAGCCGGCACGGGTCTCGCCTTCGGCGACGGCGGACACCGCGTCGAAACCGGCCGCGGCGGCTTCGGCTTCGTTCAGGCCCGTGCGGGCGATCTCGGTTTCCCCGACCCGGGTGACGGCGGTGCCGATCACCCCGGGGAACCGCGCCGCTCCGCCGGCCATGTTGGTCCCCGCGACCCGGCCCTGTTTGTTGGCGTGCGTACCCAGCGCGATCGACACCGGCCGGTGGCTGACCCGGTGCAGGCTCTCCACGCAGTCCCCGGCGGCGAACACGCCCTCGGTGCGGGTCGCCATGCGGGCGTCGGTCGCGATCCCGCCGCTGGGGCCGACCACGATGCCGCCGTCACGGGCCAGGTCGACGACCGGGCGGACCCCCAGGCCGAGCACCACCACATCGGCCGGGATCGTCCCGTGGGCCGTGGCCACGGCCCGCACCCGCCCGTCGGCTGCGACCTCGAATCCCTCCACCCCGGTGCCCAGCCACAATTCGATACCCATGTCGCGCATCCCCGCGGCGACGCGGGCACCCATGTCGGGGTCCATGGTGGCCATCGGCTGGTCGAGCAGTTCCACCAGGGTGACCTCGAGGCCACGGTCGGCGAAGGCCTCGGCCATCTCCAGGCCGATGTAGCCGCCGCCGACCACCACCGCCCGGCGGGGGGAGCGTTCACGGATCATCGTGTCGATCTCGACGGCGTCGGGGATCGTGTGGATCCCCATGATCCCGTCGGCGTCGATCCCGTCGAAGGGTGGCCGGATCGGGCGTGCCCCCGTCGCGAGCAACAACCGGTCGAACCCCTCGGTGGAGGTCGTTCCCGCGTCGAGGTCGCGCACCTCGACGGTGCCGGCGTCGGTGTCGATCGCGGTGACCTCGTGGCCGGTTCGTACATCCAGGCCCTTGGCCCGGTGCTGCTCGGGCGTCCTCGCGACGACGTCGGTCGCCTCGGGGATCTTCCCGGCCACGATGTAGGGCAGCCCGCACGCCGCGTACGACGTGAACCGGGTCCGTTCGAACACCACGACCTCCAGGTCGGGGTCCAGACGTTTGGCCCTGCCGGCCGCGGAGGCACCCGCGGCGTCCCCGCCGATCACGACGATCCTGGTCACTGGTGTTCTCCTCGCACGTGGCTGGTCCGTTCCGATTGCAGACTAGGAGCGTCGGGGCCGCCCGGCCCGGCGGTTCCGATGGCGGTGTGGTTGAATCGTCCGCCATGACCGACCACAGCCCGGGAACGAGGATCGACATCGGCGGCGCCGCGAACCTGCGGGACCTGGGCGGCTGGCGCACCACCGGTGGCGCGACCGTCGCGACCGGTGCCCTGTACCGGTCCACCGAGCTGAGCGGGTTGACCGACGCCGGTCTGGACGTGTTGCGTGGCCTGGGACTGGTGACCGTGTTCGACCTGCGCGGCACCGCGGAACGCGACGCCCAACCCGACCGTCTGCCCTCCGGTGTGGCCGACGTGCACCTGGACGTCCTGGCCGATGCACCGGGCAACCCGACCGCGGCGGTCGCGAACCTGCCGAAGCTGCTGGCCGATCCGGCTGCGATCGACCCGTTCCTGGAGGACGGCAGCGTCACCGAGCAGATGGCCGGCGCCTACCGGGCCATCGTGGGCTCGCCCAGCGCGTTGACGTCGTACGCGACGATGTTCACCACGATCGCCGAGGACGCGCACCGGCCGGCGTTGTTCCACTGCACCACCGGCAAGGACCGCACCGGTTGGGGCGCGGCCGCGCTGCTCAGCCTGCTGGGGGTGTCACGCGACGACGTGTTCACCGACTACCTGGCGACCAACACCGAGATCCTGCCGCTCACCCAACCCATGTACGACACCTTCGCCGCGAACGGCGGCGACCCGGACCTGTTGCGGCCGTTCCTGGGTGTGGACCGCTCCTACCTGGACGCCGCGTTCGACGAGATGACCACACGGTTCGGGTCGATCGACGGGTATTTCACCGACGGGCTCGGGCTGGGCGCGGATGTGACCGACGCGTTGCGCACCGGGCTGACCACCGGGCCGGCCTGATCCGATCCTTGCAATAATTGCCTGAATCAGCAATAATGTCGGGTATGGAGACACCGACCTTCGTTCCCGCCGTCACCTACCGCGACCCGAGAGCCGCCACCCGGTGGCTCACCGACGCGTTCGGGTTCGAGCTCACCATGGCGATCGAAGGGCCCGACGCCGACCCCGCCGAGAGCCACTACGAGATGGACTGCGCCGGCGCGGGACGGGTCATGATCGGCGCCGCCTGGGAGAGTCGCATGGCCAGCCCGCTGGACGTCGACGGCCACAACACCCAGATCGTGCACGTGTCGATCGACACCGACGTGGACGCCCACTGCGCCACCGCGCGGGCCGCCGGCGGACGGGTCGTGATGGAACCGGCCGACCAGTTCTACGGCGACCGCACCTACCGGGTGCTCGACCACGAAGGTCACTGCTGGGTGTTCTCCCAGCCGGTGCGTGAGGTCACCCGTGCCGAGGCCGAAGCGGCGATCGGGGTGCCGATCCACGCGACCCGTTGGGACTGAGGCGGTCCGTCGTGGCGCAGCCCGCGTCGGATCTCGACGCCACCCTGGCCGCCCTGGCCGATCCCGTCCGGCGTCGCGCGGTCGAACTGTTGGTTCGACGACCCCGGCGTTCCGGTGAGTTGGCCGCCCGGGTCGGGGTGAGCCCGGCGACCATGTCCAAACATCTGCGGGTGTTGCGGGACCGCGGTCTGGTCACCCACCACAACGATCTCGTGGACACGCGGGTGCGGATCTACTCGCTGACCACGGCCCCGATGGTGGAGCTGCGCCGCTGGCTGGCCGACACCGAGCAGGCGTGGGCCGAGCAGCTGTCGGGCTTCGCCGAGTATCTCGGCGCCGATGCCGATGCCGGCGCCGACCCGTCGGAGCCGGCGTGAACCACGACGGACGATCCCGGGTGCTGGTCGCCGTGCGCGTCCCCGCACCGCCCGAGCGGACCTTCGACGCGTTCACCCGCCAGATCGGCACCTGGTGGCGGCCGAACGCCCTGTTCCCGTTCACACCCGACCGGACCGGGACGCTCGCGTTCGAGCCCGGCCCGGACGGGCGGCTCCTGGAACGCCACGACGACGGCAGCGAGTTCACGATCGGGTCGATCCTGTGCTGGGACCCACCGCACCGGCTCGGGTTCTCCTGGCGACAGGCGAGCTTCGACGCCGACCAGACCACCGAGGTTCGTGTGCGCTTCGACGCGGTCGGTGACGGCGCGACCCGCATCACGCTGGAACACTTCGGCTGGGACGGCATCCCCCCGACCCACGCCGCGCGACACGGGTTCCCCCTGGTGGCGTTCCAACAACGTCACGCCGAGTGGTGGCGCGAGTTGCTCGACGCGCTGGCCGGAACCGTCACCGGGCAGGGCTGACACGACGGCCGGTCCGATCACCGGACCACGGTCGGCCGGTGATCGGCGCGGGTCCCGGTGGAGCGTGAGCGGCGGAATCAGTCCGCAGCGGTGACGTCGCTCGGGGAGCCTCCGCCGTCCGGGGTGGTCCCGTCGCCCGCGGTGTCCGCTGCGGAGGTCGCGGTGTCGTCGAACACCTGGATGCTGCCGCCGTAGCAGGCGACCCAGACGGTCTTGGTGACCGGTTCGTAGGCGATCCCGATCGGGTGCCAGTCGGTCTGGGCCGAATCGATCACCTCCAGGTCCGACGTGCGCAGCTTCGACACCGTGGAGGAGTCGTAGTTCACCACGTACAGGGCCTTGCCATCGGCGGAGATGTCCATGGACCGGGGCTGCGCGCCGGTGGTGTGGGTGGCCACGACCTCACCGGTGGCACGCACCACCTTGGTCACCGTGCCCGAGGTGTTGTTCGTGACGTAGATGAACTCGCCGCCGTCGGGGGAGATCACCAGGTGCCGGGGACCCGCCCCGGTCGAGGAGAACGGTTGCACCGCACCCGATGCGATGTCGACCGAGACCACCTGGTTGGACCCCATCATCGCGACGTACGCGGTCGCCGAGTCCGGCGACACGACGATCCCGCGGGGGTACTGGCCGCCCAGGTCGATCCGGGCCACCTCGGTGGCCTCGGCGACGTCGATCACACTGAGCGACCACGAGCACCAGTTCGACACCAGCACCTTGGAACCGTCCGGGGTGACCGCCACGTATTTCGGCACCGCGCCCACGGCGATGACCTGGTCGATCTCGGCGGTGTCGGTGTCGATCCGGTACACGAAGCTCTCCTCGGTGCCGTCGCCCGCGCTGCACGCGTCCAGACCCTCGGGGCCGAAGTTCTCGCCGTACATCGAGTAGTTCGACACGTACAGGTGCTCGCCGTCCGGCGTGAACGCGGCTTCGACCGGCGCGCCCTGGGAGGTTCCGGGGTGGCCGTCGATCCCGAAGTCGGCCAGGTCGACGCTGTCGTCGATCGTGGCCCGCAACGACCGGTCCACCGGGTCGTACCAGGTCAGGGTGTGGGTGTACATCATGTTCTGCGCGGTGACCAGACCGGTGCGCGACGCCACCACCGACTTGGGGCTGATGTCGCCGGTGATGCGGTCGACCTGCTGCATGATCGTGGTGTCCGCGGGCGGGCTGGGCACCGTGGTGGGGGCCGGTTCGACCGTGGTGGTCGGCCCGCTCGCCTCGCCGGAGGGGTCCGACCCGGCTGTCGACCCCGACCCCGACCCGGATCCACACCCGGTCACCGTGAGCAACGCCGCG
The DNA here is from genome assembly GCA_964626395.1 of uncultured Iamiaceae bacterium. GTDB lineage: Bacteria > Actinomycetota > Acidimicrobiia > Acidimicrobiales > Iamiaceae > JAFDWI01. The sequence goes on from CAZVFF010000035.1 coordinate 5,651, forward strand.
ACGATCACCGCCGTGAGGATGTGTGTGCGAACGTTGGTCGCCATGGGCGGGGGAGTCCTCGTGGTCATCGGCCGTCGCCACCGATCCTACGGGTCGATCCGTGGTGGTTCGGGAATCGACGCGGGCGGGACGGGCACCGGACCATGCTGTGTCCGAGTTCACCTTCCTTCGCCCGATCCCGGATGTTACCGTCGGTAACAGTTGATGTCCCGCACACGTCCAGGGGAGCCGTCCATGCCCGTCACCACCGATCCCACCCGCGAAACCGCACCCGAACCAGCGCCCGTCGCGGCCACGATCCCGGTTCGTCGGGTCCGCCTGGACCACGACACCCCGCCGCTGCCCAGGTACTTCATGGACGACGAACTGATGAGCCACGTCGTGGCGATCCTGTCCGCGTTGTTCCCCGAAGGTGAGGCGTTCTTCGTGCGGTCGGTCCGCCACTACCGGGACCGCATCGACGACCCGGTGCTCAAACGCCAGGTCGCCGGGTTCATCGGCCAGGAGGCCAACCACGCCCGCGAACACGCCGAGTTCAACGCCCGCCTCCAGGCGCTGGGGTATCCCACCGCTCGGGTGGACCGCCTGGTGCGCAAGGGTCTGGGCATGAACGAGAGGACCCGTTCGCCCGAACACTGCCTGGCCACCACGGCCGCGCTCGAGCACTACACCGCGACCCTGGCCGAGGTGCTGCTCACCGACGCCGAGGCCCGGGCCAAGTTCGTCGACCCCGAGGTGCGGGACCTGCTGCTCTGGCACGCCCTGGAGGAATCCGAACACAAGGCCGTCGCCTTCGACGTGTACCAGCAGGTCGTGGGGGACGAGAAGCTGCGGATCCGCGCCATGCGGGAGACCACGTTCTGGTTCCTGTTCGACACGATCGTGCACACGGCGATCTCGGTGCTGGCCGACCCGGTCGCCCGTCGACCGAAGGTGCTGTGGGCGAACCTGAAGAAGATCCGGCATTCGCCTTGGCTGTCTGCGGAGATCCGCGCCCGGATCCGGGACTACAAGCGGCCCGGGTTCCACCCCGACGACTACGACAACGTCGAACTGACCGCCACGTGGCGGGAGAAGCTGTTCGGCAAGGCCGGCGAGATGACCGACAAGGTCCGCCGCGGTGCCGCCCGTGGCGCGGTCACAGCTGCTGCCACCCCGGCCGCCTGAGTCACCATCCGCCGAACCCGCGGCCTGACCCCGCCCCCTCTTTCTGAAATTCGGAGCGAAAACGTCCCTGGCGGGCGTTTCCGCTCCGAATTTCAGCGGTTGGGACAGGCCGCGCCCGGGGATCGGGCCGGGGCGGGGTGCGGGTCCTAACCTGACCGACGTCATGGAAACCCACCAGTTCCTCGGACTCGAAGCCACCCACAACCCGCACCGTTGGTATCTGCCGGTCGTCGCGGGGATCTCCACCAGTCAACCGTTCCTGTTCGGCGGCTGCGCCCTGGGTGCGGCGATCGAGGCGATGGAACGCACCACGGGACGCCCGACGGTGTGGGCGACCGGCCAGTACCTGTCGTACGCGCACCCACCCGAGATCATGGACATCGATGTGATCGTCGCCACCCAGGGTCACCGCATCACCCAGGCGAGAGCGGTCGGGCACGTCGGCGACCGGGAGATCGTCACGGTCAACGCGGCACTCGGGGCACGCCCCAGCGACGAAGCCGGCACGTGGCCCGCATTCCCCGACGTGCCACCCCCCGAGGACTGCCGCCCCCGGGAACGGCGGTTCCACGACGAGGATTCGTTGTTCACCCGGATCGACACGCGTGCAGCCGTCGCTCGGGACTGGGACGAACTGGACGGCACCCCCAGCACCGACGGGCGGTCGGCACTGTGGGCGCGCATCCCGGACCTGTCGGAGATGTCCGCCGGCGCGCTCGCGATCCTCGGCGACCACGTCCCGTTCGGGATCTCCCAGGCGCTCGGCATGATCGGCGGCGGCAACAGCCTGGACAACACGCTGCGGATCGTCGAACTCGTCCCCACCGAATGGGTGTTGCTCGACATCCGCATCGACGCGGTGGCCAACGGGTTCGGCACCGGCACCGTGTTCCTGTGGTCCTCCGAGGGCACGCTTCTGGCCACCGCGAGCCAGTCCACGATCGTGCGACACTGGACCCCACCGGAAGACGACACGACCCACGACAAGTGAGGACCCCATGAGCCGACTCGGAATGACGATCCCCTTCGACGGGGTCCCGCTGCACACCCAGGGCGAGTGGATCGCCGAACTGGAATCGCTGGGGTACACCGACGTGTGGTCCTCGGAAGCCAACGGTGCCGACGGGTTCGCCCCGCTGGCGTTGGCGTCGGTGTGGGCGCCGTCGTTGCGGCTGGGTTCCGCGATCGTGCCGGCGTTCACCCGGGGTCCGTCCACGCTCGCCCAGTGTGTGGCGACCATGGCCGACGCCGCGCCGGGACGGTTCGTGTTCGGCATCGGTACGTCGTCCCAACCGATCGTGGAACGTTGGAACGACATCGCCTTCGACGAGCCGTACAAGAAGGTGCGTGACACGGTGAAGTTCCTGCGGGTCGCGTTGCGTGGTGAGAAGGTGCGGGAGACCTACGAGACGTTCTCCGTCGACGGGTTCAAGCTGGGCTTCACCCCCGAGGTGCAGCCGGAGATCCTGATCGCGGCGTTGCGCCCCGGCATGTTGCGCCTGGCCGGGCGGGTGGGCGACGGCGCGATCATCAACTGGTTGTCGGCTGACGACGTCGCCAAGGTCGTGCCGCACGTGCACGAGGGCGGCGACGGGAAACAGGTCGTGGCCCGCATCTTCGTGATGCCCACCACCGACGTCGACACGGTCCGTCAGGTCGCCAAGTTCGCGATTGCGGCATACCTGAACGTGCCGGTGTACGCGAAGTTCCACGAATGGTTGGGCCGGGGCGACATGTTGGGCCCGATGTGGGACAAGTGGAACGCCGGCGACCGGGCCGGTGCGTTGGCGGCGATCCCCGACGAGCTGGTCGACCAGCTGGTCATCCACGGCACGCCGGAGCAGTGCCGGGCCCACATCCAGCGGTACGTCGACAACGGTGTGGACTGCCCGGCGGTGGCGTTCATCCCCGGCGGCTACGACGTGCGTGAGGCCATGCGCGCGATCGCCCCGCCGTCCGCCTGAGACGCTCGGTCGTTCAGAACAGGTCGAGCTGTTCGTCGGTGGCCGCGACGTCGGCGAGCGACAGCCAGATCCGCCCACCCCGGGGGCCACGGCAGGCGACCTCGACCTCGGCGACGGGGATCGACCGGCGCCGCCCGCGTGCGTCGATCAGCCCGAGTGAGCCGTCGGGTTCCAACGCGACGGCCGTGCCGGGGATCCAGCGTCCCCCGTCGGAGCGGCGGAATCGTATGGCGTCCCCTTCGCCCAAGCCGATCGTGGCGAGCGCGTCGACGGCGGCGGCGAGGGCCGCCTCGTCGGTCGGGGCCTTCTTGGAGACCCGGGTCATCGGTGTGTTTCGCCGTCGGGGACATCCACGATCCCGAACCTAGCGTCGGGCTGTGACGGTTCCGCGGCCGTTCTGCTGCCGCCGTCGTCAGCGCTTCTTGGAGCGGGGCTCCCGCGTCGACCTCGACCGTCCCGCCGGTTCCCTCGGCGAACTTCGGGACATTTTCGTGTCGATTACTCGATCATGTGCCGAAGTTCAGGGTGAATGTGGGGTGCTTGCTGGATGTAGCGAGAAGATCGAGTCGGAGACTCGAAGTTGTGACGAAGTTCGCTCGGGGTGGGGGTGGGGTGGCGGCGGTGACGCGGGTGATCGGGCGTGGTCGCGGGCGCTCGGGGTGACCGTGATGTGGTGGATCAGACGACGCTGATGGCGGCGGCCATCGTGTCTGCGACCACGGCGTCGCGGTCTTCACCCCACGGCAGGGGCATCAGCACCGGGTGGTCCACCCCGGCGTCGATGTAGGCCCGCATCCCGGCGGCGACGGTGTCGGCGTCGCCCAGGATGTCGATCCCATCCACCATCTCGTCGCTCACTGCGGCCACCGCGGCGGCCCGGTCCCGGGCGGCGTGGGCTTCTCGGATGGCGGTCACCGCGTCGCCGTAGCCGGCACGGGTGAAGTTCGCGGCGTACGAGTCGACCACGGCGTAGGAGAACAGGTCACGGCGGGCCTTTTCCACCGCCGCTTCGCGGTCACAGACCCCCGCGTGGACGTACGCGTACGTGGTGACCTCGTCGGCGGCGCGACCGGCCCGGGCGATGCCCGAGCGGACCTGGTCGAGCGACCATCCCACGTGCGATGCGGGCAGGTAGTTCAACAGCACCCCGTCCGCGACCTCGCCGGCCAGGGCGAGCATCTTCGGGCCCAACGCGCCGAGGACGATCTCGGGCCGGCGTTCCCCCAACCGGACCGCCAGGCGGAATCCCTTCACCCGGTAGAAGTCGCCGGCGAAGTCGACCTTCTCGCCGCTCAGACACTCCCGCAACAGCGCGATGAATTCACGAACCCGGGACAGCGGTCGGTCCCCGTAGGCGGCGCCGTGCCAACGGGAGGTCACCGCGGGCGACGAGATCCCGATGCCGATCAGCACCCGTCGGTCGGGTTGCAACGCCTGCAGGGTCGCGGCCCCCATCGCCAACAACGGCGGGGTGCGCAACTGCAGGGCCAACACCCCGGTGCCCAGGTCCAGTCCGGGTGCGGCGTTGCCGACCGCACCCAGCAGCCCGAACGCCTCCAGGCCGACCGTCTCGGCGGTCCAGAACGACGAGTACCCCAGTTCGGTGGCCCGCCCGGCGGCACGCAGGGTGCTCTCGGGGCCCATCGTCATCAGGCTGGCGGCGGTGACACCCATCGTGGTCATCGGCAGTGCTCCATGGTCTCGGTCCGGGCCGTGTGCGACGGCCGGTGCGGGGATCGGTCGGATCGTATCGGTCCCGCCCCACCGACCCGGTCGAGTGTCACCGTGAATGCCCGCCGCGTGTCACACCCTGTCGATAGAGTTGTGGCGGAGCCGGAACAACCGGCAGCGGTTTCCCGTTGTACCAGGGGAAGCCATTGTCGAAAGGCATTCCACATGTCCGACCAATCGACGTCAGGAGCCACGATGACCGAGACGATCGCCCCAGACACACTGACCGAAGCCGTCACCCTGATCGACGAGGGGCTCGCGCAGGTGCAGCACCGTGAGCTCGTGTCCGCGAACGAGGTCGCCGACCTGCTCCTCGACGTCCGTCTCCTGTTGGCCGCACCGCCGGCCACCACCGAGGACCTGGCCGAGGTCGCGCCGGAACCCGCCGGGGTCAACTGACCGACCGGTCGACCGGGCCGGCATCACGTCCGGGTCGGGGCCGACCGCTGCTCAGATGCCGACCAGTTCGGCGAACGATTCCTCGATGCTCGTGGCGAGCAGTTCGGGCCGGTCGACCGCGCCCGTGTCGATGTGCAGACCCATGTCGAGCGAGCCGTTGTAGCTGAGCATCGTCAGGTTGAACGGTGTCCCGGCCAGCGGGCCGATCGGGTGGTTCGACTCGACCCGCGCGCCGGCCATGAACACCGGGAAGGGGGCGCCGCGCACGTTCGAGCTGGTGAAGTCCACCGATGCGGTCTGTGAGCGGGTCACCTCGGCGAGCAGCCGGGCGGGCAACAGGTTCGCGACCCCGGCCAGGTGTTCGATCAGTGACACCGCTGCGACGCCGCGCACACCGGTGAGGGAATCGTGGACCGCGGCGAGGCGGGCCACGGGGTCCGGGTCGGTGGGCACCGATGTGCGGGCCATGCCGAACGCGTTGCCACCGGCGGCGTGGTCCCGCCGGGTGCTGACGGGCATCGCCATGCGCAGGTGGTCGACCGCTGTGCCGACCGTCCGGTGGTAGGTGCCCGCGCCGCCCGCGATCCCGGCGACGAACACGTCGTTGATGCTGACCCTGTGCCGGTCGGCGGTGGCGCGCACGGCGTCGAAGGGGACCCGCAGCAGGAACAACGCCCGGCCGTCGTCACCGCCCGAGAACACCGACGACCGACGGTGGGTCATCGCGGTGAGTTCCCGTCCGAGCGCGGTCCCGGTGTCCAACGCCGTCCGGGCACCGGAACCCAAGCGTGACGGGTTGCAGATCAGGTCGCCGGTCCGGGTGACGCCGCTGCGCAACGCGCCGGTGAGGCGTCCCAGGTTGTGGGCGACGGCGTCACCGGAAGCCCGTAGGACGCCCGGCGGAGCAACGGCGGACGGGAGTTCGTCGATGTCGGTCGTATCCACGTCACGCTCGAGGTCGATGAAGAACTCCGACATGCGCATCATGCCGACCCCGTCGGCGATCGTGTGGTGGAACCGCTGCAACATCGCGCCGCGACCGTCGGCGAGTCCGTCGACGAGCAGGAACTCCCACAGCGGATGGTCGCCGTCCCATGCCCGGTTGCAGAATTCGAGCGCGGTGGCCACCAGGCGGTCGGTGTCGCCGGGGGCCGCCAGTGTCCTGACCCGCACGTGTCGTCCGATCGAGAAGTCCGGGTCGTCGACCCATCGTGGCGTGGCCAGTCCCAACGGGTCGGGCAGGATCCGTCGGCGCAGCTGGGGGACCACGGCCGCGGCGTGGGTCATCCGGGCCCGCATACGCGCGGGGTCGGCCGGACGGTCGAGCAGCGTGATGTTGGCGAAACCCGAGGCGAACCGCGGGTCCCGCTCCAGGGTCCACAGCAACGCCTCGAAGTCGGACAGCCGATCGGCGTCGCGTACCGGTCGGTCGCGCACGGGGCCGATCGTAGTCCCGGATCCCGAGCGTCGACTCGACTTCGCCGGTCGCGATGGCCGACCGGTCAGTGCTCGACCGGCCGAGCGGTCAGTGTTCGAGTGAGGTGTGTTTGAACTCGTTCAGGTTCGGGTCGCCGATCAGCAGATCCAGCACCCGCCCGACCCGTTCGATGGCGAGTGCGCCGTCGCCGTTCGAGCGTTCCAGGAACCGGATGAACACCGCGCGGTCGTCGATCATGAACGTCGGCACACCCCAGACCTCGTGGTCCTTGGTCTGGGCGGTGTGTTCGTCACGCACGGTGGCCAGAGCGGAACCGTCGTCGACGGCGGCCCAGATCGGTGTCGGGTCCAACCCGGCGGCGGTGAGGACCCGGGTGATGTTCGGCCGGTCCAGGTTCACGCCCTCGTGGTGGCGCAACGCGAACAGCCCCCGGTGCACGGTGCGGAACGCGTCGGGGTGGTCGTCGCGCACCACGACCGACACCTGGAGTGCCTCCAGGCCGCTGTCGTCACCGGGACGGTCCCAGATCGGCACCTCGTCGTCGCCGACGTGGACCTGGCCGAGCGAGAACGGTTCGAAGGTCACGTCCCAGTCGGCGCCCGCCGCCAATCCGTCCAACACCGTGTCGTGCACGATCGCGGTCCAGGGGCATCGGTAGTCGTAGTTGAGGCGGAATGACGTCATGGTCGCGACAACAACGCCTTCGACAGTGACATTCCGTGACATTGGTCGGTCACCGGCCCGTGCCCGTTCCCCGGTCGACGAGACGTCGTTCGATTCCGAGTGCGACGCGACCGAGCACGTACCCGACGGCGGCGCCGGCGACGACGTCGCTGGGGAAGTGCATACGGGTGTGGACCCGACTGGCCGCCACGACGACGGCCGCGGGGACGACGACGGGCGCCAGCCCGGGTCGATCGTGGCACAGCAGCACGGTCGCGAACGCCGCGGACGACGCGTGGCCGCTGGGGAAACTCGTCGTGGACGGGATCCGCAGCCGGTCGGCGATCTCGGGTCGTTCCAGTGGGCGGTCCCGGTGGAACAGGCGTTTGACCCCCTGGTTGAGGATCAGCGACTCCAGGCCGAACGCCGCGAGCAGGCGGGGGGTGCGGGCCATGTCGTCGTCGGATCGCAGGGCGAGCGCGACGGCGAACATGTTCCAGACCAGACCCCAGTCGCCCAGGTGGGACGCCACCTCGAAGGTCCGGTCGGCGACGGCACGTCCCCGCAGACGGTCGAACCAGCCGTCGACGGCCACGTCGAACCGTTCGACCCGGTTCCGGGCCGCCGCGGGTGGCCGCCACTCGAACCCGCTGCGTGTTCTCGGACCCGCCCCGCCGGGTGTGTTCACGAACCCGCCCCGTCGGCCGGTCCGGGGGGTGGCGGCACCTCGCCGCCGAACGCGGGGCAGAACGGCTTGTACGCGCACCAGTCGCACAACTTCGATGGCCGCGGCTGGAAGTTCTCCTTGGCGCACGACCGTTCCACGGCGTCCCAGATCGCGTCGACCCGGTGGTCGAGCCTGGCCAGTTCCCGTTCGGTGGGGGTCGCTTCTACCACCGTCCGGTCCCGGAGGTAGAGCAGCTGCACCCGGGCGGGGGTGCGACCCAGCAGGTCGGCGCACATCGTGGCGTACAGCTTGACCCCTTCCAGACGCTTCTGGGCGAACCGT
>CAZVFF010000036.1:0-13990 GCA_964626395.1 uncultured Iamiaceae bacterium
TCCTCGTCGACGCCGTCGGCCATCGCGAGGGCCGCGCCGTCGCTGCCCCGTGGCGCGGCGTGTCTGACGACCTACCGGGAGGCGTTGGACGAGATGCTCGCGGCGTTCGCGGCGGCCGACCCGGCCCGGCCGGTGCCGTCGTTCATCGGTCCGGCCGACGTGGCGTTCTGGGCTCGCCGCCAGGCCCACGAGGTCGCCGTGCACCGGGTCGACGCGCAGGATGCGATCCACACGGCCGGCGGCCCCGTACCCGACCCGTTGGATCCGATCGCGGCCGTCGACGGGGTCGCTGAATGGATCGAGGTGTTCGCCGCGTCGCACCGCTCCCCCGACGGGTCCGACGACGACACCGCGGCCTCGGTGGTCGAGTTCGTGCCCGCCGAGGTGGTACCCGCGGCGCGGCTGCGGGTGCGGTACCACCCGGGTGCGGCGCGGCCGGTCGTGCCGGTCGACCCGGAAGTGGACGGCGACGCCGACGTGGTCGTGACCGGCCCGGCGGGGGCGTTGTTGCTGACGGTGTGGCGCCGGCGACCGTTGGACGGCCTCAGGGTCACCGGTGATCCGACCCATGTGGCGGCCATGTTGGACACCGTGAGGGTCTGACCGGTCCGGTCCCGGCCCGGTTGGTTCGGCCGTGGTCGGTCAGTACCCGACGATCGACAGGATCATGCCGATGAACACACTGACCAGCAGCAGCGCGAGCAGCACCCGGTAGATCATCAGCAACGTCCGCGGGGTGCCGACCAGTCCGCTGTGGACCCGGACCGTCATCTCCGACAGCACGAGGGCCGCGAGGAACAGGGCGCTGCCGGCCGCGACGACGAGGGTCGCATCGATCTGGGTGCCGCCGATCACCCCGGCACAACCCAGGTTCCACAGCACCCACTGGGCGGTGACCCGGTTGCGATCCAACAGCACCGGCGCGAGCGCGGCCTGGGCGAGACCCAGCACGACCTGGGCCATGCCGACGACCAGCACCACGAAGGCGGCGGTCCAGGCGCCGAGCGCCCAGTCGACCGCGCCGGCCACGGCGGCGACGAACCCGCCGGCGATCATGGCGGCGACCCCGGTGATCAGGAACGGGGCGTTGCGGACCCAACGTTCGCGGACGGCGGGAGCGAACGTGGGGAACACGACGTGGAGCCTAAACCGGTCGGTCCGTTCGGTGACAGAGGGGTTCGTCACACCACGGCACAGCCGTGGGGCACCCGACATCCGTCGAGGCACCGCGCGCGCGGCAGGTCGGCCGCGTCGCGCGGAGCGGTCGACGATACTGGTCGGGTAATCCGCACCGGGACCATCCGAGGGAGACCGTCACACCGATGAACTGCTCGAACTGTGGACAGCCGCTGAGCCCCGGTGGCCGATTCTGCGGTGGCTGCGGGGCGACGCTTCCGCCACCGTCGGCCGCGCCCGCGGCCGCTCCGACTCCGTTCCCATCATCCGCGGCCGTCCTCGTGCCATCGACCCGTTCGGGTCCGTCCGTTTTTCCGACCGCCGCAGACCATGGTGCCGCGCCGGTGATCCGACCCGGTGCGGCTCCACACGGCGCACCACCGCCCGTCCCACACGGCGCGGGTCCGCACGGGGCACCGCCACCGATCCCGGGCGCGGGTGGGCATGTTCCGATCGCTGCGCCGGGAATCGCCCTGCCCGCCCGTTTCGAGTTCGACGGGGGTGCCGGCAGCTACCTGGGGGTCGGTATCCTGTCGATGCTGCTCATCATCTTCACGATCGGGCTCGGCACGCCGTGGGCGATCACCATGCGCTACCGGTGGCGGACCAACCACACGATCATCGGCGGACGTCGCCTCCGCTTCACCGGTTCCGGCGGAAGCCTGTTCGGTCACTGGATCAAGTGGTGGTTCTTCACCGTGATCACACTCGGGATCTACCTGTTCTGGGTCGTGCCCCGATTGACCCGTTGGATCGTCACCCATCAGGAATTCGAAGTCTGAATCTCGGCTCTCGCGAAGAGCCTTCGGGAACCGACCGAAATCCGGACCGGTCACCGGCCCCGATCACCGAACTCGAACATCCCCGCGTGTCATTGTGAAAACGTGCTCGTGGGTCACGGCAACGCGCGGAGCGTCCCCTCCATGGTCGCTCAGGAACCGCCGGCGGCGGGCATCCCGACCGGGATCGTGCGGTCGGACGGGTCGAAGATGTACTTCTCACCGGTGAGCTGACCCGAATGCACCGCGGCGACGCGGCGGCCCATCATCTTGGCGTGCTCGGCCAACGGGCCGGCCCACCCGGTGTCGATCGTGTCGTGGAACAGGGTGAGCCACCGACGGAAATGGTCGTGGTCGAACTCGGACTGCACGTGCACGTCCACGTGGGCCCGCATCGGATTACCGGCGTAGCCTGCTTGGCCGAGCAGGATCCGGCTCCAGAAGTTCGTGAGTTTCTCCATGTGCGGCGGCCAGTCGACCTTGGCCACGTCGTCGAACAACGGACCCAGTCGGGGGTCCTGCTGGACCCGGGTGTAGAAGGCGTTCACCATCTTGGAGATCTCGTCACGGTTCTCGAGATCGGGCTTGCCGTACATGTGCGCTCCTGTGCTGCGGTCGTGGCCATGCTACGGGCGCCGGGCCGATTCCGGCCAGCGCCGGACGTCACGGTCCCCCCGACAGCACCGTTCCCCGGGTCGGCGCCCACCGGTCGGGAGGACACGCGTCAATCCAGCGGACCCCGCAGGGTGCCCGGCGCGAACGGGTCGTCGGCGGGAGGAACAAAACCGAACACCTCCCCACGCCGGTCGACCGCGACCCACCAGGTCGAGGGAATCTCGTCGTCGAGTCCGGTCCACGAGTCCCCCGTGCCGTCCCACACGGCGATCCGGTGGGGTCCTGCCGGCCCCGCCACCGGTTCCGAGGTGACCAGGACCTTGCCGGTGAGATCCGGGGCGAAGCTCGGGCCACCGGGGTGCTCGGACACCGCGGCGAGTGGAGGCGGGCGACGGCGGGTCACCGACGCACCGTCGTCGCCGACGGCGACGATCAACGGTTCGACTCCGCCAGCCCCCTCGTCGATCGCGCCGAGGAGGATCCCTCCGGCCGCACATCCGTTCGCGGTCGCGACGCCCGCCGATCCGAAACGGGTCGCGGGATCCACCGGTTCCTGCACGACCCGGCCCCCCACGACGACACCGACGGTGGGTACGCCGGCATCGGGTCCAGAACCCCGAGCCGACGCGCCGCCGTCGGGACCCGCGGCGGCCGTCGCCGTGCCCACGACGAACGACTCCCCGGACGCGCACATCGTCGGCGCCCCGATGCTCCCCTCCAGACGCGTCATCGAACCGTCGACCACATCGACCCGTGCGAGGTTTCCCGGCTCCGGCCGATCCTCGGGAACCTCGTCGGCGATCTCGGCGAGGACCCATCGGCCGTTCCCGGACGCGCGCGACAGCGACAGTCCCACGTCGCCGTGCATCTCGACGGGTTCGGCCCAGTCCATCGTGTCCAGCGAGAACGACAGCGCCACGAGCGGCTCCGAACCACAGGGTCCGTCGATCCCGGTCACTGATGAGCCGGATCCGGGGGGACACGAGTACCCGACCGTGCGGATCGTGTCCCCGTCGACCCACGAGACGCCGGGCGCCAGATCGGTCGTGACCGTGTCGATGTACCACCGGTGGATCCCTTCCGCGTCGGGGGCGTACACACTCGGCCGTCCACCGTGCGCGGTGTCGGCGTTGGTGACCACGACGATGCCGCGCTCGGTGGCGACGAGCGCGCTCACCGGTGGCTGGGCGACGGTGAGCGTGTCCAACCCTCCGGGCCCGTCGACGACCCGCGTCGTCGTGGCGCCCTCGGTGCCGCCCCGGGTGACGAGCACGACCGCGGCGACGACCACGATCAACGCCGCGGCGGCGACCGCGATCGTGACCGTGGCCCGATGCCGCTTCGGCTTTCCGGGGCTGAGCAGGTCGACCCGGTTCTCGTCGTGGCACCGGCCGATCACCGCGCCGATCGTGTGGATCCGGGCCCGCAGACGGTCCTCGTGTTCGCCGGTCGGTGTGGTCATGACAGGTGCTCCTCCAGATCCCGGTACGCGCGGTTCAGCAGCGACGACACCGTCGAAGGCGCGCAGTCCATCCAGTCGGCGATCTCGGTCACCGGCAGGTCCACCCAGTACCGCAACAACACGGCGGTGCGTCGCCGTGGGGGGAGACGACCCATCACCCCTGTCGAGTCCCGGACGCCCCGAAAGCTTGCACCATCGGGGAGAATTCCCGGCACGGACCTGCGCACACGTCGTCGGCCGGACGCCGTGTGCCCGCGCGCACGGCGGGCCCGGCGCGGGTGTGGACCCGGCAACCCGGGACCGCCTGCGGTCGCACGGAGCCCCGGCGCCGTTAGTGTCGGAAACGATGCTCAGAGTCGGAGCAGTCACCAAGGATTTCACGACCGTGCGCGCCCTCGACGCGGTCGACCTCGCCGTGCCCCGCGGCGGAATCGTCGGGTTCCTCGGGCCCAACGGTGCCGGCAAGACCACCACCATGCGGGCCGTGATGGGCCTGATCACCTTCGATGCGGGCACGATCACCTGGGACGACGCACCCCTGGACGAGGCCGTGCGGCGCCGCACCGGCTACCTGCCCGCCGAACGGGGCATGTACCCGCGCATGCGGGTGGCGGATCTGTTGCGCTACTACACCCGCCTGTCGGGATTCGACGCGAACCGGGCCGGACGGGCGGTCGACATCTGGATCGAACGTCTCGACCTGGGCGAATACGCCGACCAGGACGTCCAGGCGTTGTCCAGCGGCAATCAGCAGCGGGTGCAGTTGGCGATGGCCCTGACCGCGGAACCCGACCTGCTGTTGTTGGACGAGCCGTTCGCCGGGCTGGACCCGATCGCGGTGGCCTCGCTCAGCGGGATCCTGCGCGACGAGGCCGCCCGGGGCGCGGCGGTGCTGCTGAGCAGCCACCAGCTGGACCTCGTCTCCGCACTGTGCACCTCGGTGGTCGTCGTCCACCGCGGGCGCGTCGTCCTGGATGGCGAGGTGACCGCCCTGCGTGCGGCGAGCCCGACCCGGCTGTTGGACGTGTCGTTCACCGGACCCGTCGACTGGGCCCCCGCCGGCGTGACGGTCGAACGGACCGGACCGAACGACCACCGGTTGCGTCTGGCGGCGGACACCACGGTCGACGGGTTCCTCGCCGACGCCCGCCGAGCCGGGACGGTCGCCGCGTACTCGTACCGGCCACCGGACCTGTCGGAGATCTTCCGCGACGCGGTGCACCACGGCACGCCGGGCGGCATCGACCCGTCGACCACCGGGGAGGACCGACCGTGAAGACCCGCCGCGGCATCGTCGCGCTCGTCGCCGAACGCGACCTGCGGGACCGGCTGCGTCGCCCGTCCTACTACGTGATCACCGGCCTGTTCGTCGTACTGATCCTCGGTTTCGGACTCGGCACACGGCTGATCGACCAACGATCCCCCGGTCCGGTGAAAGCCGCGGTGACCGGCACCGACGCCGCAGCGTTCGCCGAAACCCTCGACGCCGTCGCCGAAGCAGCCGACCGCACCACCGAGGTCCACGAGACACCCGGTGTGGCCGGCGCACAGGCCGTGTTCGACGACGGCGACGCCGACCTGGTCGTCGACACGAACGGCCCGCGGCTGATCACCACCGCCGACATCGACGAATCCGACGTCGTGATCGTCCAACAGGCCTGGACGATCCAGCGTCTGCACGCCAACCTGACCGCGGCCGGATTGACCGACACCGAAGCGACCGAAGCGGCCACCGTGCCGTCGTTGTCGGCATCGGTGCGGGCCCGTCCCGGGGACACCAGCGCCGCGGCGGCGATCACCGGCACCCTGGCCGCGGCGTTGTTGTTCATCTCGTTGCAGATCTTCGGCGGGCAGATCCTCGCCGGTGTCGTGGAGGAGAAATCCACCGGGGTGATCGAGGTGCTGCTGGCCCGGCTGCGCGCGGATGAACTGCTCGCCGGCAAGGTCATCGGGGTCGGCATCGCCGCGATGGCCCAGTTCACGGTGCTGGTGGCCGCCGGGCTGGTCGCCCTCGCCGTGTCGGGAACCGACCTGCCCGGGGCGATCTGGTCGGCCGTGCCGATGGCGTTGCTGTGGTACCTGGGCGGTTTCGCGTTCTACGCGATGGCCTTCGCCCTGGCCGGGGCGCTCGTGAGCCGCCAGGAGGACGCCGCCGCGGCGGCCACGCCGATCACGACCGCGTTGATCGGGGCGTACGCGTTGTTGTTCGTGATCGGCGACTCGCCCGGTTCGGTCGCCGCGACGGTGCTGTCACTGGTGCCGCCGTTCGCGCCGATCCTGATGCCCCTGCGAATGGCCGCCGGCGCCGCGAACGTGGTCGAGGTCGTGGCGGCACTCGTGCTGTTGGCCGTCGGGGTCGTCGCCATGTGGAAACTCACCGCCCGGGTGTACGCGGGCATCCTGTTGCGTCGTGGGGCGCGGGTCCGGTGGCGCGAAGTGTGGCGGGTCGCCCGCGACCGGCCGACCTGACGCAGCCCGACACCGGGTCCGGTGGCGCCACTCGAAACCGAACCGGGGTGCAGACCCGGGCTTCGATGTCACACCCGACCACTAGTTTCGCACCGTGATGCGAGCATCATCCACGCACCGATCGAACCGGCGCACGGTCGTCGCCGAACGGCTCGAGGATCTCGTCGCGCCCCTGGTCGAGGTCCTGGGTTCGCCGCTGGATGACCCGATGATCCCCGAGTGGATCGCGGTGCCGTCCTCGGTGCTCCAACGGTGGCTGTCGTTGCAGCTGGCGGGCCACCTCGGCGCCGCCGCGGGTCGGGCGGACGGGATCAGCGCCAACATCACCTTCGCCCGTCCATCGGAGTTGTGGTGGATCGTGCTCGACGCCGACGACCGTCGACTCCACGGACGACCTCCGTTGCGGCCCGGTGCCCGCGACCACGACCGGCGTGTCGAACCCTGGAGCGTCGAGGCGGTGACCTGGCACGTGCTCGCCGCCGGAACGTCCGACCCGGCGTTGGCGATCACCGCGGGGGCGTTGGACGGCCACGCCGATCTGGCGTGGGCACGACGGGTCGCGCAGGTCATCACCGGTTACGACCGGACCCGACCGGCGATGCTTCGTGCGTGGGCCGCAGGCGACGACACCGACCCAGACGGCGCCCGCCTCCCCGTGAACCAGCAGTGGCAGCCACGGCTGTGGCGCGCGGTTCGGGAACGGATCGGTCGGCCCGGCCCAGCGGAGCGACTCCCGATGATCCTCGACGATCTCGCCACGGGTCGACTCGAGGTGCCCCTGCCCGACCGGATCAGCCTGTTCGCACCCACGACCCTGCCGGGTGGCTCGAACTACGTCGAACTGCTCGATGCCGTGGCGGCCCACCGACAGGTCGACGTCCACCTCACGCTGCCATCGGTGGAGTTGCTGCCCGACGACGACGAACTCGCAGGGTTGGTCCGCGACGACGGAACCGGGATCCTGCGTCGGGACGAACGTGCCCGGTTCCGCGGTCCCGAGGCGCGTGCCATCCATCCCCTCCTCGACAGTTGGGGTTCCACCGCACGGGAGACGGCCCTGCTCGTCGGACCGCGGGACGCCACCGCGATCGTTCCCGACGCATCGGACCGGCCGGCGACCCCGACCGGCATGCTCTCCGCACTGCAGGGAGCGGTCCGTCACGGAGGTGTCCCCGAACCCGTGTCCGCCGACGGGCTGGACGTGGACGTCCACCTGCACGCGTGCACCGGCACCATGCGCCAGGCCGAGGTGCTGCGTGACGCGGTGGTGCACCTGCTCGCCGAGGACCCGACCCTCACCGAGGAGGACGTCCTCGTGGTGTGTCCGGACCCCGACCGGTTCGGTCCCGCGATCCGGACCGCGTTCGACACCCCGACCGACGACACCGGCGCTCCGTCGTTGCACGTATCGGCCGGACACGGGCGCGGCGGCACCACCGACCCGGTCGCGGGCGCGATGCAGCTGCTCGTCACATCCGCCTCCGGGCCGTTCCGTGTGGGCGAGATGCTGGAATTCTGCGGGTCGGCGCCGGTCGCACGTCGCTACGGCTTCGACGACGACGCGCTGGCCCAGTTGCGCGCCTGGTTCGACGACAACCACGTCCGATGGGGACTGACCCCGGTCAACCGGGCCGGGTTCGGGGTGCCCGAGTCCTACGCACGGACCACCTTCCGCGCCGCGGCCGACTCGCTGCTCGTCGGGCTGGCGCTGTCGGGCGGGGACGTGTTCGACGGAGTCACCCCGGACCCGGCGAGCGCGTCACGGAGCACACTGGTCGGTTCGTTCGCGGACCTGCTCGTGTCGTTGACCGACGTCGCGGACACCGTCGGAAACCCGATGGACCCGCGTGCTGCGCTGGTGACCGTGCGCGGCTGGATCGCACGGTTCCTGCGGGTCGACGACCGCGAGAGTCGTGCACTGGAGATGCTGCTGACCACACTGACCCGCACCGCCGAACAACTCGAGATCGCCGGAATCGACGCGACCACCCCGGTCACCCCGGGGGATCTGCTCCGACACGCCCTGGCCCGGCAGCGGAGTGGTCGGTCGACCTCGCACCTGTTACGGGGCGGGATCGACGTCGCGGCACTCCGTGCGGGGGACATCACCCCCCACCGGGTCGTCGCGATCGTCGGGCTCGACGAGGGCGCACTCGCCGGTTCCCGGATGGATGGCGACGACCTCACGATGCTCGAAGCCCGTGTCGGTGACACCGACCCCCGCGCCGAGGCCCGGGGAGCACTGCTCGACGCGGTCACCGCGGCACGGGACCACCTGGTCGTGATCCGGGACGGTACCGACGTGAACACCGGCGAGGCGATCGAGATTCCGATCGTGGTTTCCGAACTCGACGAGGCGCTCGACGCCTCGATCCCGGATCGGCCCGCAGCGGTGTCGAACCATCCCCGCCACGCCAGCGACCCGGCGTGCTTCGCCCCCGGCGCGGTGCTGCGTGGTACCGACCCGGCAGCATTCGACGTCGCGCGACGCCGGGCCGCCGGCACCCCCGGGGACCGCCGCGGCATCGACTGGACGATCACCGACCCGGACGTGCCGGCGGTCGTCACCCTCGACGACCTGCACCGCTTCTTCGACAACCCGACGAAGTACTTCCTGCAACGATCGGTCGACCTGCACCTCGACGGCGGCGACGAAGAGCTCGCCCGGACCCTGCCGACCGACCTGGACGCGTTGGCCCGGTGGAAGCTGGAGCGCACCGTGCTCGACACGGCACTCACCGGCACATCCGAGCTCACCGACGGCGCCGTGGACGCCATCCCGGCGGACCGGTTCCGACGGGCGCTCGGCGTCGACGCCGGCGGACTCCCGGTCGGTCGCCTCGGCACCGCTGCGGTGGAGACGATGCGCACCGAGGTCGAACAGCTGCTCGCGGGCGTCCCGACCGACCTGCGTCACCCGGCGGTACCGACGGTGCACGAACTCTCGATCGGGTTGGCCGACGGGGTGCACCTGGGCGGACGGGTCGAGACGTTCGCCTCGGGTGGGGCCCGGTTCGTGCGGGACGTCACACCGAGCAGGACGAAGGCCGCG
Organism: uncultured Iamiaceae bacterium; assembly: GCA_964626395.1. Lineage (GTDB taxonomy): Bacteria > Actinomycetota > Acidimicrobiia > Acidimicrobiales > Iamiaceae > JAFDWI01. The sequence continues at coordinate 9,554 of CAZVFF010000036.1, forward strand.
GACCGGCTGCGTGCCTGGACGACCCTCGCCGCGCTCGTCGTGCACGACCCGACGGTCCACTGGCGGGTCCGGACCGTCAGGAAACCCGAACGGGGCGACGGCGCGGTCGTCGCGACGCACACGTTCCGCGACGCTGACGGGGACGGGGATCGTCGGGCACACGCCCTGGCCGACCTGGGTCTGGCGATCGCGTTGTGGCGGTTCGGGTCCGCTCGGCCGCTGCCGTATTTCGCGAAGTTGTCCCCGAACGTCGCGGCCGGCCCGGCTTCGGTCAGGGCCACGGACTGGCACGCGAACTCGGGCCCCGGTGGCGACGGCGACGAGGTCCACGTGGCGTTCGTGTACGGCAACCTCGGTCTGTCCGACCTGCTCGCCGCCCACCTCGACGCGGACGAGGCGGCGTTCATCGACGCGTACCCGGTCGACACCGACGACGGAGACGACGAGCCGGACGGGGACGGGGCCGAACCCGGGCGGGTGGCGGCGTTCGCCCGTCTGGTCTGGTCACGGATCGACGCGTCGCTGCACACCGAGGGGAACGAGTCGTGACCCGGTCCGGCGACTTCGACGTGACCGAACCGATCACCGCTGCGGTGACCGCCATCCAGGCCAGTGCGGGAACCGGGAAGACGTACGCACTGTCGGGCCTGACGGTCCGGTTGCTGGCCGACGGTGACGCGACCACCGACCGGGTGCTGCTCGTGACCTTCACCCGAGCAGCGACCGCCGAACTCCGGGCCCGCATCCGCGCCCGGATCGTCGAGGTCCTCGACGACCTCGTCGGCGACGACCCGGCCACCGACGACCTGATAGCGTACCTGCGCGTCGACGATCCGTCACGCCACCGCGACCGGGACACCCGGATCGGGAACCTGTACGCCGCACTGTCCCGTTTCGACGAGCTCGTGGTCACGACGATCCACGGCTTCGCGCAGCAGGCCCTGGCGACGTTCGGGGTCGACGCCGGCGTCGCCACCGACGCCGAGGTCGAACCCGCTGATCCGCGTGAACTCGCCGACGCCTGCCGTGACGAATGGGCGATCACCGTGCTGCACGCCGACGACGAACCGGCACTGGACGACCTCCTCGGAGGCGGCGACCCCGAGGCCGACCCGACGGGCCTGATCGACACCGACGGGACCCTGTCGCTCGCACACGCCCTCGCGGCTGACCCCGCGCTGCGTGTCCACCCCGACGTCGACGACACCGGGGACCCACGGAATCCGACCGAGTTGATGGTCACGGTCGCACGGCGTGCGGTCGACCGTGCCCGCGAGGACCGGGCACGGCGGAACGTCCGCTCGTACGACGACCTGATCCTGGACCTGCGCGACGCGATCGTCCGGCTCAGCGGCACCGACCGGGCCGCGCGTCTGGACGCGGTGCGCGAACGGTTCCGTTTCGTGCTGATCGACGAGTTCCAGGACACCGACCCGATCCAGTGGGAGATCTTCTCGTCGTTGTTCGACGACCCGGCCCACCCGGGCACCCGGTTGGTGCTGGTGGGCGACCCGAAACAGGCGATCTACCGGTTCCGTGGTGCCGACCTGGATGCGTACGCGACGGCCGTGCGTTCGGCCGGTCGGACGAGGAGTCTGGGCACGAACTGGCGCAGCGACCCGGTCGTGCTCGCTGCGTTGGAGAAACTGTTCGGCGGGGTCGGCTTCGGTGCGGGCGCCGCGTTCGAACCGGACGGTGTGCGTCCCGGTGCCGCCTCCGACGGGCTGCGGTTGAGCGGGGAACCAGTGGCGGGCATGTCGATCCGGGTCGTCCACAACGACGACGACACCGACCATCCGGTGGTCCGCGGTGCCACGCCGAAGGCCCGTCCCCACTATCAGGTGGGTTCGGTGCGTGCCGCGATCCGGGAGGACCTGGTCGGTCGGATCGGGGCCCTCCTCGACGCCGGCACCATCGGACCGGATCCGGTCGACCCCGGCGACATCGCCGTACTCGTCGACACCCGCGCCGAGGCGGCCGAGGTCGCCGATCGGCTCCGCGTGGCGAACATCCCGGCCGCGGTACGGGGAACCGAGAGTGTCCTGGACAGCCCCGCCGCCGACGAGTGGCGGCTCCTGCTCTCCGCGGTCGCGAACCCGTCGAACCCGCGTCGGATGCGGGCCGCCGCGCTCGGGATCTTCGGTGGCGCGCGCGACGTCGACGACCTCGTGGACCACCACGGCGACCCGCCCACCGACGACGATCGGGTGTTCTCGATCCAGGCGTTCCACGAACGGATCGCCGCCTGGGCCGGCACCCTGGCACGTGCGGGGATCGCGACGTTCGTCAGCACGGTCTTCGAGGAGGCCGGGGTCGCCGGACGGGGGCGGGAAGCCTCCGACGGGGGACGCCTGCTCACCGATCTGGAACACGTCGGGGACCTGCTGCGGGAGTTCGGCTCCAACGATCCGGGAACCCTGCTCGACATGCTCGACGACCCGCGGATGCGTGGCGACAGCCCCGACGCGCCGGACGTACGACGCGTCGACAGCGACCGGCGGACCGTCACGGTGATGACCATGCACACCTCCAAGGGCCTGGAGTTCCCGATCGTGTGCTGCCCGGCACTGCACACACCCCGGGTGGTCCGCAACAGGAAACAACCCGCGAAGTACCACGACGACGACGGCCGCCTGGTGTACGACCTGGACGTCACCGGTGGCGGCGTCGTCCCCGACGCCGCCGAGCGGGCCGACCGGGAGGACCTCGAGGACCGGCTCCGCCTCGCCTACGTCGCCCTCACCCGGGCGATCCACCACGTCATCGTGTGGTCCGCCTGGACCACGAACGCCAAGCACGGGCCCATCACCCGACTGATCCACGGCCGCGATCCGTCCACCGGTGCACCCGACGACACGATGACCGGCGCCCCCAAGGACTTCAACGCCCGGCTCACCGCGTGCAGTGACGACGAGTTCATCCGGGCAGCCGAGCGTCTCGAACAACGACCAGCGTCGATCGACACCGGACCGACGATCACCGTCGGGACCCACGACGCCACCCCGTGCACGTACCGTTGGATCCCGCCGACCGACACGGCAGACACGATCGACCCGGACACCCTCGAGTTGTTCCGGCTCGGCCGTTCGTTCCCGCACGTGACCGCACGCTGGTCGTTCACCGCGATGGCCCGTCATCGTGACCACGACCACCGGGCCGCCGTGGAGGATCCCCGTCGGGGCGAGGACGAACCCGACGATGCCGAATCCGCCAACCCGGCCGCCGACCTCGAACAGGGCACGCCGCCGGGCCCGCGGGCGTCCGGACTGGTGGGCCTGACCCGTGGCGCGGCATTCGGGACGCTCGTCCACGAGATCCTCGAACGCGCCGACTTCACGGCACCGGATCCGGCGGGCGAACTGGAACGGATCATCGCCGATGAACTGTCGTCGCGGCCCACCACGATCGCCTGGATCGACACGGCCGCCCCACCGGCACCATCGACGACACGGACCGCACCGGCGAACCTGCTCCGCGACGGCCTGGTCCGCATGATCGACACGCCACTCGGCACCATCGCCGGCGACATCGCACTACGCGAGGTCCCCCGCTCGGATCGGCTCGACGAACTGGCCTTCGATCTGCGGCTCCCGAACGCCACCCGACCGGTCCGGGTCGCCGAGATCGGTTCGGTGTTGGCCGCACACCTCGCCGACGACGACCCGTATCGGGCGTGGGCGGAGTCGCTGGCGGAACGGGACCTCGACCTGGCGGGTCACCTGACCGGCTCGATCGACCTGGTCCTGCGGGTCGGCGACGGATCGGACCGACGATTCGTCGTCATCGACTACAAGACCAACGCCGTCCATCCCGCCGACGGCGACGTCGGCGACGCGTACGCCCGCGTGTCGTTGGCCGATGCGATGGTGGGTGCGGACTATCCGTTGCAGGCGTTGTTGTACTCGGTGGCGCTGCACCGCTACCTGCGTTGGCGATTGGCCGGTTACGACCCGGAACGTCACCTGGGCGGGGCCGCGTACCTGTTCGTGCGCGGCATGACCGGAGCCGACCCCGACCGGTCCGACGCCGATCACCCCGCCGGCGTGGCCCGCTGGGATCTGCCCCCCGCAGCGGTCGTCGCGGTGAGCGACGTGCTGGCGGGTCCGAGGACGGAGGCGACACGATGACCGGTTCGTTCGCCGACGAGCAGCGACGGGGCGGACGGCCCGACGTTCCCGCCCACGTGGATGTCCTCGAACCGTTCGTCCGGACCCGGATCCTGGACGCCACCGACGTGCACCTGGCCGCCGCGATCGCCCGACTGGGCGACCTGGACCGCGACGACGAGGCCGATCGGTCGGTGATCCTGGAGAGCATCGGAGCGCGTGCTTTTCCGCCGCTGTACCAGACGGAGAAGGGGAAAAAGTCTTTCTTGATTTCTGGTCCGAGCTCCTCAGCGGCGATGCGCACAAGAGGAGTGAGGAGCAAAAGGACAAA
>CAZVFF010000037.1:0-13918 GCA_964626395.1 uncultured Iamiaceae bacterium
CCGTCCCCCGACCGAACTCGTCTCGCATGGCGTCACGACGGCGATCATCGCCGGAACCGGTCGGATCCACCGGCCCACCAGCAGCCACAGGCCGACCACGATCGCCGCGAGGATCGCGGTGCGCGAGTAGGTCAGCAGAAGCCCCGGAACGATCCAGAGGACGAACAACACCCGGTTCCGGGTGCGTTCGATGCCGCTCAACGCGACCGAGCCGACCACCACGATGAACAGGCCGGCGACATTCGGATCCGAGAAGAACCCGGTGAAGCGTCCGGCATAGCGCGAGCTGGACAACAACAGGTATCCGGACAGGACCGAGAGGATCATGCCGAGTTGCAGGCCGCGCAGGGCGACCGCACGTGGGAGCAGCCCGCGTACGAGCCCGACGATCACCAGGGCCCACACGGTCATGTGTGCAAGGCGTTTGAACGCCTCGTAGTCGAACAGACCGTTCACGACCGTCGACGCCACAAGGATCGCGACGAGCGCACCGAGCGCCAACCTCGCCCACGACGGCATGCGGTGTCGACCCGTCCGCAGGGTCAGGAACGCGCTGAACACCGCGAGGAGCATCAACAGTTCACCCAACGGCAACGGCGACCCGGGCAGGCGAACCCCGGGCATCGTGACCGCGACGAACGCCACGAACACCAGCGGGGTCGGCGTGTGCAGGCTGGCGGTGATGAACACCGCCAGGATCAGCGAGACGGCGACCAGCAGCAGCACGGGTTCCCCCGCGGTCGACCCGACCAGGATCCCGAGCACGAGCGCGGCGACCGCACGCAGACACTGGCGGACCCAGCCGGGAAGGGGTTCTTTCGACCCGAGGCGTTTCATCGCCGCCGCGATCCGGTCAAAGGAGCGGTTCCAACCGCTCCAGGGCCAACCAGAACCCCTCACCGTTGTCGACGTGACCCTGCCAGATCTCGGGGATGAACGGTACGTCGGGTGCGAGCTCGTCGAGTTGGGCGGCCAGACGGGGCCAGTCGATGTCGCCTTCGCCGACCTGCACACCCTCGCCGGCCGTACCGCTCGCGTCGACCAGATGCAGGTGCCCCGAGTGCGCGGCGAGCATGTCGACGACCTCGGTGAACGACTCGCCCAGGTGCGTCGCGGCCAGACGGCTGTGGGAGGTGTCCAGACACAACCGCCAACCGAACGTCTCGACGAACCACAACGAATCCTCGCCGGAGAGCAACAGGTTGCTGAACAGCTGACCCCCCATGAGCCACGGGAACGGTGGCAGTGTCTGGGGGAGCAGTTCCACATCGTCGGTGTCGACCGCGGCGAAGCTCTCGTCGACCCGTTCGTACATGGCCTTGCGCTCTTCGGTCGAAACGAACCCGGTGCGGGTGAACCCGCCGACATTCAGGATGACCCGGGGACGCTCCTCCCGGGGGAACCATTCGTGGAGCTGTCGGGTCAGGTCCACCACGCGCTGGAGTTCGGCGACCGAACGCTTCCGGTACTCGGCGTCGGCCGAAGCCAGGTCGATGATGTGGTCGTTCGCGAACAGGTCCGGTGAATGCACCGTGTAACCACAGTCCAGGGGCTGGTCGAAGATCTCAGCGGGATCCAGCTCCATGTCCTTGTAGGACAGGTGGAACTCGAGGAAATCGGGGTTCGACTGGTCGGCCAGGGTCCGGAAGTCGTGGAACCGGACCGGCAACCCCCAGGGTCGGCGGAACGTGTAGTCCCGGGGTTCGGCCCGGCCTTCGCCGATGTCGGTCAGGTAGAAGTAGTCACCCGCGGCGATGTCGCGGGACGAGACCCGGCCGACGAGGTGGACCCGTCGGTTCGGTTGCAGGCCCCTTCCGGGGCTGCGGACCTCGACCATGTCGTCGGTGATCGTCTCACCGGTGGTGATCCCGCGGGCCGCGACCAGGCTCTTGGCGAGGTTGACGCGGTTCATCATCTCGCCCTGGCTCAGCTCGCGGGGTGTGGCGACACCCAGGGCCGATTCGACCTCGCGGATCTGCTGCACCATCTCGGCGAACTCGGCCGGCAGCAGTGACACCTTGTGGTCGGTGCCCTCCATGGAACGGTCCAACGTGAAGTGCTTCTCGATGATCTTCGCCCCGAGGGTCACCGCCGCGACGGGAACGTGGAAACCCCGTTCGTGGCCGGAATAGCCGACCGGGCACCGGCCGATCTCGGCCAGCCGCGGCAGATACCGCAGGTTGATGTCCTCGAACGGCGCCGGGTACGTCGAGTTGCACTGGAGCAACGCGAACGAAGCACCGGCGGCCTCCAGGAGTTCGACGGCCTGGACGATCTCGGTCTCGGTGGACATCCCGGTGGACAACACCATCGGGCGGCCGGTCGCGGCAGCCCGTTCGAGCAGCTCGTGGTTGGTCAGGTCGGCGGATGCGATCTTCAGCGCCGGGACGCCGTAGGTGTCGAGCGCCTCCAGGCTGACCAGGTCCCACGGGGTGCAGATCACCGGGATCGGGATCGTCGCGCAGTGGTCGAAAACGCCGAACAGTGCGTCGGCGTCGAGCGCGAACCGGCTGAGCAGATCCATCGTGTACTGGGGACCGAGGTCCTCGCCGAGGGACCGGTCGTCGCCGCTCCCGCGATACAGGGTCGCCATGTCGCGCAACTGGAACTTCACGACGTCCGCTCCGGCGGCGACGGCCTCGTCGACGAGTTCGCGGGCCAGTTCGACACTCCCGTTGTGGTTGATCCCGATCTCGGCGATGATCACGGCCGGTTCGTCCGCCGCGACCTTCAACGGGCCGATCCGCAACTCCTCGGGGCGGTCGATCGCCAAGGCGACGATCCGGCCGCGATCGTCCAGCAGCGGGACGTGGTCGACACCCGGCCCGAACAACCCACGCAGCTCGGACCGGTCGGTGTCCACCGGCGCGGACACACACGACCGGTTCGCCACGTCCAGCGAGCGCGCCTCGACGTCGATCCGGCCGTGTTCCGCGATCCAACGCCGCACATCGCCGTCGGAGATCGACCCCTCCAACAGACCGCGTTGCGACACGCAGAAGATGATCCGGGACCTGTTGTCGGTGATCTTGGCGAGCGCGCGGGCCACCGGATCCTCCGCGTACACCACGTACGGTTCCAGATTCCGTTCGATGATCACCCGCGACCCCCCGAACGCTCCCGCAACAGGAAATCCGCGTAGGCCAGATCGGCTTCCGAATCGATGTCGATCCCCTCGATTTCATCCATCACGAACAACTCCACACGGCCCGCGATCCGATTCCCAGGCTCCGCGTACGACCCGGTGCGGGTCACGTAGAGCGAGCCGGTCTCCCGGTAGAGGAACGAAGCTTCGGTCAGCTCCTGACGGCGCGGCCGACGATCCACATCGTACTCGGCCCGCGGAGGCTGTTCCATGTGCCACAGGAACGGGGTCTGGGGCACCACCCCGACGAGGCTGTCCACGCCGCCGGCCCGGAACCGTTCCACCGCGCGGGTCACGGTGCCGGGCAACCGGAGCGGCGACGTGGCCTGCAGCAGCACGACGCCCTCGGGATGGAAACCGTCGGCGGCCATGCGGTCGATCGTGTGGGCCACCGCGGGTTCGGTCGGGGTGGTGTCGCGAGCCAGTTCGGCCGGGCGGAGGAACGGCACCTCGGCACCCGCCTCCCGGGCCACCGTCGCGATCTCATGATCGTCGGTCGACACGACGACCCGCACCTCACCGGGAACCTCGAGGGCGTGGTCGATCGTCCAGGCGATCAACGGGCGACCGCACACCTCGCGCACGTTCTTGCGGGGCACGCCCTTGGAGCCACCACGGGCGGGGATGACGACCAGCACGGCACCGGGCCGGGGCGAGGAAGGCACACGACATGGTGACACAACCGAACCGGGGTCCGTCCCCGGAACCGACCGGACCCCGGTGGCGCGACCCGGCCGGCATCGGTCGAGCACCGACCCCGCGGTAAACTCGCCGATTCGACCAGAGGGACAATGGCCAGCTCCACTCCACCGGAACGAGACGCTTCATCCGACCGATTCGATGCGCACATGGCGCGTCTGAACCGCGCGCTGCGTTCGATCGCGCCCGCGTTGCGCCGCCGTGGGCTCTGGATCGTCTTCGGGGCGCTCGGCGGGCTCATCGGTGGGGTCATGGTCGCAGCCACCTCGAAACCGCCACCGCCTGCGAAGCGGTACTACAAGGCCACCGCGATCGTCACCCTCGACGATCCCGGCGAGACCGCACCGGGTGTCGACCCGGTCCGATGGGCGCTGCAACAGGCCCAGATCACAGCGGCCACCGATCCGTACCGACAAGCGGTCGCGAACGAATCGGGATTCTCGGCCAAGACCATCCGGAACCACGTCATCGCCGTCGCCTTCCAGGACACCGCGACGATCGAGATCACCGCGATCACCGCGGACGCGGACGAGTCCGTGCGAATGGCGTACGTCGCGGCGAACGAACTCGACGAGGCCATCGCCGAACGCCTGGAAGGACCCGGGGTCGACGACGATGCCGAACGGCTGCAGTACCTCCAACTCGCCGATCTGTTCGAAGAACAACTCAACGAGAATGCAGGCTCCGCCGAAGGAGCCGAACTCCAACGCATCGAGGAGCAGCTGGCGGAGTTGGAGCGGATCCGGGATCGCCTGGTGGCCGGTGAGTCGCTCCGGCTCGAGACCACCCCCACGTTCGCGATCACCTCGATGCCCGAGCCGATCGCGATCAACAGCCGCGCCTACCACACCCGGTGGTCGACGGCGACCCACAGTGTGGGAGTGCCGCGGATCGCCAGAACGACGAGCCTGGCCGACGTCGGGTCCGGACAGGCCGACCGTGCGTCGGTCAGTGGCCGGATACTGGACGAGACCAGGTTCCCGACACCCACCGAGCCCCACCCGCTCCAACCGATCTCACTGGGTCTGCTCGCCGGACTGGTGATGGGTCTGTCCGGCGTGGTGCTGGGTGAGGCGTGGGATGAACGGATCCACGACATCGCCCACGCCGAACGCGCGACGGGCATGGAGACCCTCGTGGCCGTTCCACACCTGGCCCGACGCAACATCCGTGCGCTCGTCACACCGAACGGTGAGAGCACCGCGGCACGTGTCGTCCGGGCACGTGTGCGGTACGGGGAAGCGGCGACCATGCTCGCGACGAAACTCGGCGGGCCCCCCCCCACCGGACCGACGCCCCTGCCCCCCCCCCGGTGCGTGGTGGTTCCGTGGCGCCCCCCCCCCGACGCAACCCCCACCACGACCGCGGCGCTCGTGCGCGCCCTGGGCGATACGGGGTTGCGCGTGCTGGCCGTCGACGGCGACTACCACCAACGCGACCTCCGTCGACTGTTGCGGCCGATTCCGAGTTTCGTCGACCCGGAGGCACCGGTTGCGACCCGACACGACCGGGTGTCGTACCTGGACGAGCCCGCAACCGCGGATCGGCGGGGGGCATCGTCGACGATCGCCGGGCGACTCGTGCACCGGGCAGCGCGACTGGTCGCGGACCACGACGTGATCGTGTTCGACGCACCGCCCGTACTGGCCACCGTCGACGCGCTCGAGTACCTGGCCTACGCGGATCTCGCGATCATGATCGTCCGTGTCGACCGGACGGCGACCGACGCCGCCGAACAGGCCGCGAACACGATCCTCCGTCACAGCAGGAACCGTCCCGAGATGATCGTGGTCGACGTCCCGACGACCCCGTTCGATCGGCACTCCGACGACGGTGGCTGATCCACCGGCCTGGGGTTTCCCGGACCTCACCCCGACCGCCCGGTGGGTCCTCGGGCACGGTCTGCCGACCTCGATCCGGGCACCGGTCGCCCCGCTCGGCGACACGGCCTGGCGGGCCCTGGTGGGCGCATGCTCGGCACACCGTCTCGGCGGTCACCTGATCGCGGCGGTCGTCGACGGCACGCTGCCGACCACGCCGGCGCAACGCGTCGAGACCGCGCGGTTGGAACTCGAGGCCACCCGCACCCGTATCCGCTACGACGAGGTGTGCCGTCCGGTGCTGGAGGCGCTGGCCGAGGCGCGGATCCCCGTGCGTCTGTTGAAGGGGTCCGCGTTGCCGTGGTCCGACTACCCCTCGCCCCAGTTGCGACCGACCGCGGATCTGGACATCCTCGTACCGGGTCGCCGACTCCACGACGCGGTCGAGGTGCTCGGCGCGGCCGGTGGGCGCATCGTGAACCCGGAACCCACCGACCGGTACGCACTCGAGGTGTTCAAGGGGCTGACGGTGGCCATGCCCTCGGGCCTGGAGGTCGATCTGCACCGGATCCTGAGCTGGGGTCCCCTCGGGGTGCGTGTGCCCGAGGTCGACCTGTGGGCACCCGCACGTCACTTCGACCGCCTCGGGAGAACCGCCGAGACCCTGGACGTCGACCGCACCCTGGTGCACGTCTGCGCGCATCTGCTGCTGCTCGGGGCGCTGCGGGCGAGCGAGGTCCGCGACGTCGCCCAGCTCGCCGTCACACCCGACCTGCAACCGGACCGGGTCCTGTCGATCGCACGCCGGTGGGGACACGAATCGGTCGTCGCGGTCGCACTGCGCATGGCGGAACGGGAACTGCGACTGCTCCCGGAGGCACATCCACTGGCCGACTGGGCATTCCGATTCCGCCCGCCGATCCGGGACCGGATCTGGCTGCGGACCGATCGGCCCGACGCCCCGATCCGACGTGTGGAACCGGCGACGGTCTTCATCGAGCTTCCCGGATGGCGGCCACGGGTGACCCTGTTACGGGCGCTTTTCGCGCCCGCACCGGGCACCGATCCGTCGTTCGGTGTGCGGGTGGGAGGCATTTTGCGTCGCGCGTTCGCACGCCTGCCCGATGCCACATCGAGGTCACACCTGCGCCGTGGCGACGTTACACTGGCGAATTCGACGCACACCCGGGAAGGTCACGTTGGCCCCACTTGATTCCGAGTCGACCGCGGGTCGACGCGGCGACCTCGAGTTCGAAGAACCCCCGAACCCGCTCCGCCACTACGCCGGTGTGCTCCGGCGGCGTGCCCGGTACAGCATCATCTGCCTCGTCGCGGGACTGTTCCTCGGCCTCGTCGCGAGCTTCTTCATCAAACCGGCCGAAGTGACCACCCGGTACTACAAAGCGGTCACCACCTTGACCCTGCCGCTCGATGTACACGATTCGGACAGCTCCGGGTATTCGTTGACCCGTGCAGCGGAACTGCTGCAGACCGACGCGTTGCGCGACGCCGTGGGCGAGGAACTCGACCTGGACCCGATCGAACTCCGCAAACGACTCTGGTCCCAGGTGCGTGGTGAGGAGTCCGCGATCGACATCGCCGCGATCGGCACCGACGCCGAAGCGGCCGAGGAACTGGCCGACGCGGCCGCCGCGACCCTCGCCGAGATGGCCGGGGAAGCGTCGCTGATCAGCTACGCGGACAACCTCGACGCGCTGACCGAACAACAGCAGCAGCTGGAGGCCCGCATCGCGACGTTGGGCGACAGCCCCGCCGACCTCGCCGAAGCCGAACGTCTCCGCTCGGACCTGGCCCAGGTCCGGCTGGCGATCGGCACGATGAACGCGACGACCTCCGGGTTCGATCTGACCCCCACCCAGAACGCCCACGCCCAGGAGATCAACGAGGCGGGCTACAAGTCGCGCCAGGAAGCGGCACTGAACCGGGCCGGACAGATCGAACAGAACACCCGGGGTGTGACGTCCCCGGACCAGCAGATCGACGAGACCGACCTGGATCGCCCGAGCGTCCCGGGCCGTGGCGAACTGATCCTGATCGGCGGGGCGATCGGCCTGATCATCGGGATCGTGATCAGCTTCATCATCGAGGCCTGGGACGACAAGGTCCGCAGCCGGGCCCGGGTCGAATCGCTCACCGATCTGCCGGTCATCGCCGAGATCCCGAACCTGACCGAGGAGGAGTCCGCGACGGCGAGTATCTCGATGGTCGACGCACCCCGGTCGCCGACCGCCGAACGGTACCGGGCGACGTGCACGGCTGCGTTGTTCGCACTCGGGGAGTCCGCGACCGAACGTCCGGCCGGGGTCCACGACAACGACGACAACGACACGCCGGTGATCCTGGTGACCTCACCCAACCCGGGTGAGGGCAAGACCACCACCAGTGCGAACATCACCGCGGCGCTCGCCGACACCGGTCGTCGTGTTCTCGCCGTGGACGCCGACTTCCGACGGCCCGCGCTGGCACGTTTCCTCGCGCCGGTGCCGAGCCTGGAACACCCCGACGCACCTGCGACGACCCGCGTCGAGAACGTCTGGTTCATCGCCGCCCCGCACGACGTCACCGCGTCCGGCGACACGGTGTTCGAGCTCAGGAAACTGATCGCGAAACACCAGAACGATTTCGACGTGGTCATCGTCGACACGCCGCCGATGCTCACCACCAACGACGCGACCGACCTGCTCCCCGCAGCGAGCGCGACGCTGTTGGTGTTCCGGGCGGGTCGAACCCGTACCGCCTCGGCGCAGCGGGCCGCGACCGTGCTGAGCCGGCTGCGCGCCGACGTCCTCGGCGTGGTCCTGAACGGCTGTGACCGCAAGGAGATGGAGAACTACTACGGCTACGGCTACGGGTACGGGTACGGGTACGGGTACGGGTACGGCTACGGGGAGACCGGCTCGAAGAACGGCAACTCGAAGAAGTCGAAGAAGCGCGGACGGCGCGGGAAAGGCCGGGACGATTCCCCGAAGTCCCCGCCGCAGACGATCGACGTTCCCAGCGCTTTCTGACGCGGATCCGTTCACGGCGCCCCCCCGAAGGCCATTGACGTGACCCCGGTCTCGTGCTGAACTGGTTCGTCGGGCGACCCCGGGCCCACTTCCGGGGTTCGTCGTCACCGTGACGACACAGCTCGGGGACCGACACCGCTCGGAGAGAAGCCGTCGACCACGTGAGTGAGCAGCGCATCACCACCGATTCGAACTGGGGGGATCCGACGTCCTCCCGTGACACCGTTTCGACGGTGCGCGCCCTGCACGACCGCTCCCGCCCTCCGGTCGATCACGAAGCCCGGCGTCGACTCCTGGTCGGTCGCAGTTCCGACGGCGACTGGGAAACCGCCCTGGTGCGTCGCGCCGTTGCTGCGGACCTCGCGGCGATCGTCACGGCCCAGGCCATCGCCTGGGCGTTGCTGCACGACGAGGTGCGCGACGTGGTCACCCTGTTCGGACACCACGTCCCGTACCTCGCGCTGGCGATCGCCGGCCTGCCGATCTGGCTGGGTGTGCTCACCCTGAACCACGCCTACGACCGTTCGATCCTGGGATCCTCCGCCGACGAGTACCGCAACGTGGTCCGCGGGGTTTTCGTTGCGTTCACGTTCATCTGTGCCGCCGCGTTCATGGGCGGCATGCCGATCTCGCGCGGCCTGTTCGCCGTGTTCTTCCCGTTGCTGCTCGTCTTCAGTCTGGCGGGCCGGCTGGTGGTCCGGAAACGTCTGCACCACCGCCGGGCGAAGGGTCAGGCGCTGCGTCAGGTCGTGTTGGTTTCCCGAGCCCCGTCGGCCGCGAACGTCGCCGACCACTTCGACCGCAGCCCCCACGTCGGGTACAAGGTCGTGGGCGCGTACCTGTATCCCGAGGAGGGTTCGGAGGACGCGGCCGCCACGTTCCCCGTGCTCGGCACACCCGACGACCTGCTCGACGACCTCGACGACCTGGCGATCGACGCGGTGGCACTCAGCGGCGGGCACCTGTTCGAGACCGAATCGTTGCGTTCACTCGCCTGGAAGCTGCACGACACGGGCATCCAGCTGTTGATGGCACCGGACCTGGCCGAGATCGCCGGACCGCGCATCGTGTCACGACCGGCGGCCGGTCTGCCGTTGCTGCTGGTGGACGAACCGCACATCTCCGGGTGGGCCCAGGCGCTCAAGTCGATGGTGGAACGGACGACCGCCCTGGTGGCCTGCATCGTGCTGTCCCCGGTGTTCGCCGTCATCGCGGTCGCGATCAAGGCCACGTCCAAGGGGCCGGTACTGTTCCGTCAGACCCGGGTCGCCCGCAAGGGCGAGGAGTTCTCGATGCTGAAGTTCCGTTCGATGGTCGACGGCGCCGAGGACATGCTCGACGACCTGACCGACCACAACCAGCACGACGGGGTGCTCTTCAAGATCCGGGAGGATCCGCGGATCACGCGGGTCGGCCATTTCCTGCGCAAGTTCTCGCTCGACGAACTCCCCCAGTTCTGGAACGTGGTGCGAGGTGACATGGCCCTGGTCGGACCCCGACCGCCGCTGCCCACCGAGGTGCAGCGGTACCAGAGTGCGACCCGTCGGCGCCTCATGGTCAAGCCCGGGATCACCGGTCTGTGGCAGGTCTCGGGCCGCTCGGATCTGTCCTGGGAGGAGACCGTGCGACTCGACCTGTACTACGTGGAGAACTGGTCGCCGTTGCTGGACGCGATCATCCTGGCCAAAACCGTCAAGGCGGTCCTGGCCGGGAGAGGCGCCTACTGAGCCCGCGTGGTGTGGAGTCGTCGATGAGACCCGACGTCGCCCTCGCGCACGACTACCTGACCCAACGCGGCGGTGCCGAACGTGCCCTGCTCGCGTTGGCGCGGGCCTTTCCCGACGCGCCGGTGTACACCTCGGTGCACGAACCGACCACGACCTACGCCGAGTTCTCCGACCACGACGTCCGCACCACGCCGCTGCAACGGTTGGGGCCGTTGCGCCGCAACCCCCGGTTGGCGCTTCCCGTGTTGGCACCGGTCGTCGAACGGCACCGGATCGACGCGGACGTGACGATCTGCCAGTCCACGGGGTGGTCGCACGGCATGCCGGTGACCGGCCACAAGATCGTCTACGCCCACAACACCGCCCGCTGGCTGTACCAGCAGGACGAATACCTGGCGAACCTGCCCCGTGCCTACCGGTGGGGTCTGGCGCCGTTCGCGCCGCCGTTGCGTCGGTGGGATCGCCGCGCCGCCGATTCCGCCGACGTGGTCGTGGCCGGTTCGGGGGTGGCCCGGGAACGGATCCGACGGCACTGGGACCGCGACGCCGAGGTGATCTACCCGCCGCCCGGATTGGCACCCGACGGTGAACGGTCCCCGGTTCGGGGTGTCGAGCCGGGTTACCTGCTCAGCGTCGGACGGCTGTTGCCCTACAAACGGGTCGACGTGATCATCGAGGCGGTCCGCGGGCTGGACGACACCCGGTTGGTGGTGATCGGTGAGGGTCCCGACGCGGAACGGCTCGCCGCCGACGCGCCGGATCGGGTGCGGTTCATCCCGTCGGTCTCCGACGCCGAGTTGCGTTGGTTGTACGCCAACGCCGAAGCGCTGGTCACCGCGTCCCAGGAGGACTTCGGGCTCACGCCGCTCGAGGCGATGGGGTTCGGTACGCCGGTCGTGGTGATCGCCGCGGGCGGTTTCCTGGAGACGGTCGAACCCGACGTGTCGGGCATCTTCTTCGACGCACCGCACCCCGTGGCGTTGCGCACCGCGTTGCAGCGCGTCGCGACCCACGACTGGGACCGTGAAGCACTCGTCGCACGGGCCGAGGAGTTCTCCGAGGCGTCGTTCATCGAACGGTTCCGCAAACTCGTCGTCGAGGTCGCCGGTTCCCGGGTCGCCGGTGGTTGAAACACCACCGGCTGTCACAACGGACGGGTCCGGGTCGGGCGTGGACGGGCCCGGTGTGGACGACGACACGGCACACGGCGGTGTGCTCGAACCGGTCCACTGGGGATCCCGGTTGGTCCGTTCCGACCGCTACCGCTACACCGAGGTGGACGGCACACCGGTGCTGGTCGCGCCCGACGACGGCGATGTCCGGGTGCTCACCCCGACCTGGGCGGGGATCTGGGCCCAGCTGGACGGGCGGGTGGTCAGCGGGTCCCTGGCGGTGGAGCCGGGCACGCTCGACCCGGTCGATGCCCGCAACCTGTTGGAGGTGTTGCGGCGCCTCAAGGCCGACGGGGTCGTCGTCGACGCACCACGGTCGTCGGAACCCGCTCCCGGGGCCGGACGGGACCCGGCACGCCAGGTGGACCTGGACGGTCGGGTCGATGTCACCGTGGCCGGCATCGTGTCGGTCGCCGACGGTCACACGGTGGTGCGTATCGACCCGAACGTGTCACGGGTGACCACGGTCCGGATCGTGTCATCCCCGTCGGGTCCGGCCGTGTCGGTGCGACGCCGGTGGCGGCGGCGACGCGTCGACCGGGTCGAGATCGCCGGCACCACCGCGGCGGTCCCGCCGGACACGTCGGTGGACCGGTTCGTGGCGATCGTGCGCGCACTCGACGATCGTGAGGTGCTGTTCAGACCGGGTCTGGTCGACCTTCTGGCGGAACTCGCCGAGCACGCAGTCGCACCGGGGTCCCCCGGCCGCTGAACGCGAACTCGGCGCCGGTGGAGAACCGGGCGAACTCCACATCGGCGTGCCGCCGCGCCGGTGGTGATCCGGCGGCGATCCGGAACCGGGCACCGTCGTGGCGACGCGGGCCGATCCGTTCCACCCGCATCGTCGGGTCCACGGCCTGCGCGATGACCTCCAGCGGGGTCGCGTCATCCAGCAGCAGCTGCAGCCACGACGGCGACGGGCCCTCGTGCAACGCCGGGCAGTCGTCCAGTTCCAGGTGGACCGATCCGTCGTCGGCCACGTGCGTGTGCATCGCCACGTAACTGCGGGGGCGGAACAGGGGGTGCACGCCCAGCAGGGTGACCAGGTCCTCGGGCGTGGTGCCGAGCCCGAACGCGGCGCGGAGGCGTTCCGCGGTGACCCCGGCGGAGCCGATGAGCTGGTGGATGCCGATCTCCCGGGCGGCGGCGTCACCGAATCGTCCCTGGACCGATGCGAGCCCGGCCAACACCAGCAGGTGCTGTTGCAGACTGATCTCCTCGACGAGCGCTTCCAGGGTGGCGGTGGAGAACGCGTCGAAGTCGATGTCGGCCACGAGCGGTCCGCGGTAGTCGTTGACGCCGTCGGCGGCGGCGGGTGCGTCGATGTCGATCGTGGGTAACGGCAGACGTGCGGCTCGAGTCCCGGCCACGACCGCGGTCATCTCCGGTTCGGGCAGCGGCGGCGGGTCCGGGTCGATCGTGACGGTCCATGCGCAGTGGGGGTGACGGTCGGCGGGGACCCGGGGTGGCCGGTGGATGGGGCGCATCCGGGCCCGCGGGTTGGTCGCCCACGCGGTGGCGTCGAAGGTGGGGTCCTCGATCTCGTGGCACATGGTGAACACGTACTCGGGCCCCATCGGTTCCACGTCCATCAACGCGCCGCAGTGGTTCAGCCAGAAGTCGCCGTGACCCGCGTCGGCCACGGTGTAGCGGAAGTCCATGAACTGCGGGGGTGCGCCGATGTCGAACTGCATGCCCTTGAAGATGGTCTCGACGTCGTCGCCTTCGAAGTCCAGCAGACGTTGGGTGCGGCGGCTGTAGATCGGCGACGCGCCCATCCATTCGTCGATCGCGACGTCCCGCATGGTTTCCCGATCCCAGGCACCCAGGACGTGGGGCATGGTGGCCCGGTCGATCAGGTGACCGCACAGCAGCAGTTCCCGTGCCAGGACCGCCAGCTGGTCGTGGCCGAGGTTCACGGCTGTTCGGTGTCGCGTTGTTTCGCGGCGAGGGACTCGACCTTGTTGTTCAGCCGTGCGGCGACCGACCAGCCGGCGTAGTGGGCGACGAAGACGACCATTTCCCGCAGTTCGTCGATCGACAGTTCGCCGATGTTCGTGGCACAGTCCAGTTGCAGGCCGACGACGTCCTCCTGACCGGACCCCAGCAGGTAGCCGATGAGCAGCAGCCGACGATCCCGGACCGACATCTCGCCGTCGGCCCAGACCCGGCCGAACAGGTGGTCGACGGTCATCTCGACGAAGTCACCGGACACGTCCCCGATGTCCCAGCCGTAGACCCGTTTCATCATGGCGAGCCCCCGGGCCCGCAGATCGTCCGGGTCGCCGTCGGGAACATCGGGCTCGTCGGAACCGCCCGGTCGGTC
>CAZVFF010000038.1:0-4337 GCA_964626395.1 uncultured Iamiaceae bacterium
AGTGCCAGAATCGCAGAATCACCGACCGCGGGCAAACCCGTGGTGGAACACGACCGACGGCCCCGCCGGTCGGTCGACGCCGCACCGGTGACGGAGGGCCGGGAACCTCAGCGGTTCGACTCGCGCCGGGCCTTCTCGCCGGGGTCGTCACGCAACCAGGCCGCGTCGGCGTCGCCGAACGCGGCGCCCGCGTTGGTCTGCAGGTCGTCCAGTTCGGACCCGTCGGCGTCCAGGTCGTCGAACCAGGAATCCCCGCCGCGACCTCTGGCCCGTTCATCGGCGTCGCTCCACAGATCCGGGTCGAAACCGTCGTTGCGTCGCTTCGAGAACAGGCCCATGTCCACGATTCTGACAGAAAACACCGATCGGCGGACGTTCGAGCCGATCAGACACCCAGGCCGAGGCCCGGATCGGCTCCGAGCGTGGCCGCGTCCGGTCCGTCGATCGCCAACCGGTGGTGGGCAGCCGCGCCGATCATCGCGGCGTTGTCGGTGCACATCTCCCGGGCCGGGACGCACGCCTCGAGACCGTCGGCCTCGCACACCTCGACGATGCGGCGCCGCAGGGCCGAGTTCGCCGCCACCCCACCGCCGATCGAGATGCCTTTCGCTCCGATCCGGGCCGCCGCGCGACGGGCCTTGTCGACCAGCACGGCGACCACCGCCGCCTGGAACCCGGCGGCCACGTCGGCGTCGGACAACGACGGGTCACGACGCACCGCGTTGATCACCGCCGTCTTCAGACCGGAGAACGAGAAATCGAAGTTGTCGCCCGGCATCGCCCGGGGCAGCCGCACCGCCTCGGGGTCACCCTCGGCGGCGAGGCGGTCGATCAGCGGGCCACCCGGGTAACCCAGACCCAGGAAACGGGCCACCTTGTCGTAGGCCTCACCGGCAGCGTCGTCCAAGGTGGATCCGAGCACCTCGTAGGAGGTCGGCGACTCCATCGCCACCAGCATCGTGTGCCCACCGGACACCAACAACACCACGAGGGGGCTGGGCAGGTCGGGGTTCTCCAACGACGCCGCTGCCAGGTGACCCTCCAGGTGGTTCACGCCGATCAACGGGACGTTCCACGCCAACGCCAACGCCTTCGCGGTGGCCACCCCGACCAGCAACGCGCCGACCAGGCCGGGCCCGTGGGTGACCGCGACCGCGTCGATGTCACCCGAGCCGACACCGGCTTCGACCATCGCCTGGTCGATCACGGGGATGCACAGGTCCACGTGGGCCCGGCTGGCGATCTCGGGCACCACACCACCGAAGCGGGCGTGCAGGTCGATCTGGGAGGACACCACCGACGACCGCACCCGTGTGCCGCCGACGACCACCGCCGCGGCGGTCTCGTCGCACGACGTCTCGATCGCCAGGATGCAGGTGTCGTCATCGACCCGCATCGGTTCGCCGACCGGAACGTTCACGACGCCGCCCACGCCGGGTCCGCCGACGCCGGACCCGTGAGCCCGTCCAGACGGGTCGGGCCGGGCAGGCCGGCGGTCAGGGCCGTGCGGCGACGACGTTGGTCGTCCGAGGCGATGTCGTGGGCCCACATGATCAACGCGTCCTCCCCCGTCTCGGCGTAGTAGCCGGGGCGGATCCCCGCGGGAACGAACCCGAACCGCCGGTACAGCTCCCGGGCGGGTTCGTTGCCGACCCGCACCTCGAGGGTCAACGCGTGCGCGCCACGGGCCTCGGCGTCGGCGAACTGGTACAGCAACATGCGCGTCGCCACCCGGTGGCGTTGCCAGGACGGTTCGACCACGACGGTGGTCACATGCCCCTCGTCGCCCAGATACAGCACACCGCAATGGCCGACCTGGACCGCGCCGACACGGGCGATCACGTACCGCCGCGTGTCGGGGCGGGCCAGTTCGGATTCGAACAGTCCGATCGTCCATGGGCGGGCGTACACCGCCGCTTCGTGTTCCAACACGACCGGCAGGTGGCGGCGCCGCATGGGTGCCAGGGTGATCGTGCGCGCGGCGGTCCCGACGGTGGGGTCCGGGTCGGTCACGACGCACCCCCGTCGGGCCCGGTCCCACGGTGCACGCCGCCGTCACGGGTCACCCAGTTGATCTCGGCGTCGGGTTCGCGCAGGTACGTGCACCGCACCTGGTCCGGCGTGACGGCTTCCCCGCGTGCCAGACGTGCCGCGCCGAGTCCGGCCAGCACCGCGGCCGACGGGTAGGTGGTACCGGCGAGCACCACCCGGTCGTTGTGGGCGAACACGTCCGCGTGACGGGCCGCGCCGTCGCCGACCACCAGGTGCCCACCGGGTTCGGCCTGCAGTCCGGCGGCCATTCGCTCGGGTGATTCGGCGCGGGCGTCGTCGACCTGTCGGACCCCGCCGGGCACGGCCACGTAGGACGCCACGAACAACTCCCCGCGTCGGGCGTCCACGGCGGCGGTGATGCGCCGGTCGACGTGACGGTGGGCGAAGGCCAACACGTCCAGGCTGGACACCGCCACGACCGGCAGCCCGAGCGCGAACGCGAGCGCTTTCGCGGTCGCCACACCGATCCGCAGGCCGGTGAACAGGCCGGGCCCGTTGTCGACGGCGACGGCGTCCAGGTCGCCCAGTGCGACGTCCGCGGCCCGGCAGACCTCGGTGATCGCCGGTGTGAGCAGTTCGGCGTGGTGACGACCCCGCAACGCCGACCAGGACGCACGCGTCCGGTCGACGTCGCCGATCGCGACCCCGATCTGCGGGGTCGAGGTGGTGATCGCGAGCACCGTCACCGGGCCGGCTCCCCTGCCTGCCACGCCTCGAGGACACGTCGCAGTTCATCGGCCCGGTCGGTCCAGGTTCCTCCGGTCGCCTCGAAACGGATCCGCCGATCGTCATCGCCCTCGTCGCCGTCGCCGTCGCCGTGACGGATCGTGATCGTCAGCCGGTCCCGGTCCAGGGTGCCGCCGATCGCCTCGCCCCATTCGACGACCAGCACCCCGCCGGCGTCGAGGGATTCGTCGAGTCCCAGGTCGAGCACCTCGTGGATCGTCCCGAGCCGGTACAGGTCCAGGTGGTGCAACCGGACCCGTCCGTGGTGGATCCGTTCGATGGTGAAGGTGGGCGACAGGATCCGTTCGGTCACGCCCAACGCGGCACCGAGCCCCTGGGTGAACGCGGTCTTGCCCGCGCCCAGGTCGCCGTCGAGCACGATCAGGTCACCGGGGCGCACCAACGGCGCGATCGCCGCGGCGAGCGCGCGGGTGTCGTCCACCGAGGACGACGCCACCTCGACCACGACCGGATCTTCCACCCGGTCGATGGTACCGACGTCCCACGGTGAGCGGCCAGACCGTTCAGACCTCGACGTGGCCGCGTGCCCCGGCGCGGCTGGCCAGGTCGTCCAGCGCCGCCACGACCGCCCGGGGGGCCTCCTGCATCGACTGGTGCCCCACACCGGGGAGCACGACGAGCTCACCGTCAGCGAGGTTGTCCATGATGCGACGGGCGGCCCACACCGGGGTGAGCGCGTCGCGGGAGCCGACGATCACGGTGGCCGGTTGGGTGACCCGGGCCAGGCCGTCACGGTTGTCGGTGTCGAACAGGTCGATCCACAACTTCGAGCGGTACTCGTCGGACAGTTCCCGGGACAGACGGGTCGCGATCCGCACCGCACGGCCCGACGGGTGTCGTCCGAACGCGACGCGTGTGGCGAGCAGTTCCACGTCGGGGTGGGGGTGCGGGGTGACCGCGCCGGCCGCTTCGCGGGCCAGGATCGCGGCACCCACGCGGTCGGCGACGACATCCAGTCCGGGCGGGATCAGCTGGGCGACCGCGGTGTCCATGAACGCGACACCCGCGACGCGGCTGCGCAGCACCTCGGGGAAATCACCGCAGAAACGACCCAGGATCATGCCGCCCATCGAGTGGCCCATCACGAGCGCGTCGTGCAGGTCGAGGGTTTCCAGCAGGGTGGCGAGGTCGTGCGCGGCCGGGGTACGCCCGACCCCGTCATCTCCGACGACCGACGCCCCGTGCCCACGCACATCCAGTGCGATGATCCGGAACCGGTCAGCGGCCAGGTGCATGATCGGCGCCCACACCTCACCGGCGAGGGTGACCCCGTGCAACAGCACCAGCGGGCGCCCCGAACCGATCTCGAGGTAGTGGATCGAACCACCGTCGTGGCTCGCGATGTCGTGTCGGCTCACGCCGTCGGGCAGATCGAACCAGTCGTCGTCGACATCCGGTGAGGTACGTGCTCCGACCCGCGCCGCCGCGCGTCGACGGCCCGGTCCGACGAGCAGCCCGACACCGAGGGCGATCAGGCCGAGCGTCAACAGGCGCCGCGTGGAACGTTTCATGTGCGACCTCCTCGTCCGCTGCTCGAC
>CAZVFF010000038.1:4437-13726 GCA_964626395.1 uncultured Iamiaceae bacterium
CGCGGCCCGAAGGCGCAGACGATCTCGTAGGTGATCGTGTCGAGTCGTTCCGCCCATTCGGTGCCGGTGATCTCGTCGTCGCCCTGGGAACCCAACAGCACCGCCTCGTCGCCGACACCCACCGAGCCGTCGGGGCCGGTGTCGACCAGCAACTGGTCCATCGTGATCGTCCCCACGATCGGGTGGCGACGACCGGCGATGAGCACCTCGGCACCCCGCCGGGACAAGCTGCGCCGCACCCCGTCGGCGTAGCCGAGCGGCAAGGTGACGATCTGGGTTTCCACGTCGGGTCGGTACCGCAACCCGTAGGACACGCCCTCGCCGGGGCCGACCCGTTTCGCGTACGACACCCGGGCGTGCACCGACAACGCGGGCCGCAACCCGACGGTGTCGGCGACCAGGTTCGACGGCGGGAACCCGTACAGCGAGATGCCGCACCGCACCAGGTCGTGGTGACCCAACCCGCGGATCGTCGCGGCCGAGTTCGCCGCGTGCAGTACCCCGGTTTCCAACCCGGCGGCCCGCAACCCGGCGACGACGGCGTCGAAGCGTGCCAGTTGGGTGGCGGTGAACGGATCGTCGGGTTCGTCGGCGACGGCCAGGTGGGTGAACAACCCCGCCATCACGAGATGGTCGCTGCCCGCGACCGCTTCGACGATGCCGGGCACGTCGTCCGGGGCGGCGCCGACCCGGTGCATGCCGGTATCGACCTTGACGTGCACCCCCAGGACGCGGCCGGCACGTGCGGCGGCTGCTTCGGCGGCGCGGACCGATTCGGGTCGGTACACCGTCGGGGTGAGGTCTCCGGCCACGATGTCGCCCATCGCGTCGACCGGCGCTTCGGACAGCACCAGGACCGGGGCGTCGATCCCGGCGTCACGCAACGCAAGGCCCTCGTCGACGACGGCGACGGCGAGCGTCGTCGCACCGGCCTCGAGTGCGGCGTTCGCGACGCGCACCGCGCCGTGGCCGTAGCCGTCGGCCTTGACGACCGCGCACAGTGCGGCCGGCGCGGCCCGGCGGGCCAGCACGCGGGTGTTGTGACGGACCGCGTCGAGGTCGACCTCGATCCCGGCGGGCCGCACCGGGTCAGTCGGTTCCGGTCGAGGAGTCGGTGTCGTCGCCGCCGTCGCCGACCAGGTAACGCAGCACGTCGCCGCGGGCGATGATCCCGTCGACGTGCCCGTCGGCGTCGACGACCGGCAGGCGTGACACGTCGGCGTCGTGCATGCGCGTCGCGGCCTGCGACATGGTCGCCGTAGCGGTGATCGTGAGCGGGTCGCGGGCCATGAGTTCGGCGACGGTCGATGCGAGGGCGCGCTCCACGTCGCGGTTGTAGCGGGCGGCCTGTCCGGGTAGTTCCACGGTCGCGCCGAACAGCGCGATGACCGTCGGCAGGTGCAGGTGCGCGTCCTGGACCATGACGTCGGTCGCCGACAGCATGCCCACCAGTCGTCCGGCGCGGTCCACGACGGGCGCGCCGTCGACGCCCCGTTCGACCAGGGCGCGCACCGCGTCGGGTACGGGCGCGTCCGCGTCCACGCACAGCACGTCGGTGGTCATGAAACGTCCGACCGTGTCGGGGCCGTGGTCATCGCTGGTCGTCACGTGTCACCTCTCGTCCGTGTGGGGTCCATTGTCGCTCATCGTGTCCAGCAGGTCCGCGACCAGCGGCGGCAGGTCCGACGCCGTGAAGCCCACGTGCCAACCCGACCGGGCGGCCCGGCCGTGCACCCACGCGGCGGCGGCTGCAGCGTGGAACGGGTCGACACCCCGTGCGATGAACGCCGCGATGACGCCGGTGAGCACGTCGCCGGTGCCGGCGGTGGCCAGGCGTTCGTCGCCGGTGTCGGTGACCAGGACCCGACCGTCGGGGTGGGCGACCACGGTCGTGGGTCCCTTGCGCAGCACGACGGCTTCGGTGCGGGCGGCGAGGTCCCGGACCGCGTCGAGCGGGTCGTCGTCCCCGTCGGGTCGCGCGCCGAGTCGCGCGAACTCGCCGTCGTGGGGGGTCCACACCACCGGCGGTGCCCCGACCGGGCGGTCGGCGAGCACCGCGGCGGGGTCGTCGCCCAGCGCGCGCAGGCCGTCGCCGTCGATGACGATCGGCCCGGGCGCGGTGACGATCCGGGCGACCTCACGGGCCGTCGAGGTCCCGGTGCCCAGGCCCGGTCCGACGGCCAGCACCGCGAACCGGTCGAGGTCGGCGAGCACGCCCTCGGCCCAGTCGGTGGCGTCCGACGCGGTGGTGACCGCTTCGATCGGTCCGGTCGGCAGCGTGCCCGGCGCCGCGGGGTCGACGCCGGGTGTGGACCGGCGCACGTAGCCCGCACCGGCCCGCAGGGCCGCTGCGGCCGCCAGGTCGGCGGCGCCGGCCATCCCGGGGGAACCGGCGACCAGACGCACCGCCGAGCGCCACTTGTGGGTGTCCCGTGGGGGCCGGGGCAACCAGGCGGCGACGTCGTCCGCCCCGATCAGATGGGCTCGTGCCCCGGAGGTGTCCAGCCCGATGTCGACGGTTTCGATGCGGCCCGCGTATTCCGGTCCGACCCCGTGCAGCAGCCCGGGTTTGAGTGCCGCGAAGGTGACGGTCACCTCGGCGGGCAGCGGGTCGCCGACGCGCCGTCCCGTCAGGCCCGAGATGCCCGAGGGGATGTCGACGGCGAGCACCGGGGTCGCCGGGTCCGCCGGACGGGGCGGCGTGTACGGCCGACTCAGACCGGTTCCGAAGGCGGCGTCGATGATCAGATCACACGGTGGTAACACGCCCGGCGCGTCCGGTTCCGACGTGTCTTCCCCGACTCCGGTTCGACGATCGTGCTGCCGGGTCGGACCGGAGTCGGCAACCGAACGCCGGTCGGGACGTTCCCGGTTCGGGGGCCCCGGACCCCCGCCGAACGGTCGATCGTCGACGACACCGGACGGATCGACGACGGTGACCCGCACGCCCCGGCCGGCGAGCAGGTCCGCGGCGACGCGACCGTCGGCGCCGTTGTTGCCTTTCCCGGCGATCACCACGACGCGCCGCCCGTAGGTGCCACCCAGCATCGTCCGGGCCGACCGGGCCACAGCCCATCCGGCCCGGGCGATGAGCACCTCGACCGGTTCGGGTGCGGCCGCGTCGATCGCGGCCATCTCGGCAGGGGTGACGATCGGGATCATCGCCCCCGATTCTGCCGCAGCCGCCCCGCGAACACCCCACCACCTAGGCTCGGTCGTCCGATGGGAACCGAGGCCGAACGCCCGGACGGCCGACCGGCCGACGCCCGGGACCGGCGGGTCGGACGATCGACACGTCAACCGTCATCGACCAGTTCGGTGATCGTGTTCCGCTGCGCGGTCGCCGTGGTGGTCGCCCCGGTGATCGTGACCGCCCTCCGATTCGGGCTCGACCAGTGGTACCCCATCGCTGACAGCGCACTGACCGCTGTGTGGGTGAACGACGTGTTCAGCGCACATCCCCCGCTGGCGGGTCTGCCGGCCGCTCCCGCCGACGACACGGGACTCGCCTACTCGTTCCCCGGTGCACTCCAGCTGTACCTCCTTGCGGTGCCCGTGAAATTGTTCGGTGTCCCGTGGGGGATCCTGGCCGGCATGGCGGCCATCAACACGGGAGCACTCGTCACCGCGCTGTGGTTGGTACGACGCCGAATCGGCTACCGGGCCGGTCTCATCGCGTGTGCCACATTCGCTTCGGTCTTGTGGGCGATCGGTCCCGACATGCTGGTCGACCTTCGACCGATGCGCATGGGTGTCATCCCGTTCATCCTCTTCCTCGTCGCCGCCTGGTCGATCGCCGATGGAGACGACGACGCCATCGTCCCTTTCGCGATCGTCGCCAACTACCTGGTCCTCGACCAGCTGAAATTCACCGTGACCGTCCCCGTCGTCGGGGCCGTCGCCATCGCATGCGCGCTGTGGATCCGCCGGGCCGAACACCGGGCAGGTGAACCGACCGACCAGCGTGCGCGGACCCGGAGACGCCGCTCGTTGGCGGCTGCGGGGACATTCACCGTCATCGTGTGGGTCCCTCCGGTGGTCGACCAGCTCGCCGGAACGGGGAACCTGGGCGAACTCCTCGCCGCCGTCGCATCCCTCTCACCATCCACGCCCGGGGCGGCGAAACGATCCGTGATCGACTCGATCGGAGTCGTCACATCGACCACGACGACGTGGCCGTTGTGGTTCCGCGCCTCGTTCGTACAGCCGAACTTCTCGGGAGCGGGACCCACCATCCCGTGGATCCGGATGATCGCGGGTTGGGCAGTGCTGGCCGGCGCGCTCACCGCGTCGGGATTCGCTGCGTGGCGGCGACGGGATCGTACCGTCATCACGTCGTTCGTGGTCGGTGTCGCTGCGATCGTGTCGTGGGTGGTCGCCGCACAGGTCAACCCCGCCGTGTTCAGCGCATACGCCAGAAGCTACCTGCTCGCGATCTGGCCACTCGGCGCGTTCATCTGGTGCGCGATCCTCGTGGCGGTCGTCAGGACCGATCGGGTGCGTGCCCTGATCCGACACGGTGTCGGCTCCCGCGTCGCGACGGTCGGCACCGCCGCACTGGTCGTGGTGACGTCGGCCGCCGCTACCGTCCCGTCCACCTCTGCTCACCAGAAACCCGCGGAGATCACCGATGTCGCCCGAGAATTGGAGGACGCCATCGTCGAGGGTGTGCCTCCCGGCGGACCAGTGCTCGTACCGAGGATCGTGGATCCCGCCGACGGCTCGGCGGACTTCCACTTCACCGCTTTCTTCCCGGTCGTCCTACTCGCCCTGCAGAAGGCCGACATCCCGTTCCGAGTCGAAAGCGAACGTGATATCCGGTACTACCGGTCGTGGCGCGCCTTCCGGGCGGATCCACCGAACGCCACACGACAGCTGGTGATCCGGAATCGGCCGACGAACACACCCGGGTACGACCTGGTGGCCCACGTCACGATCGAACCGCTGGCGTCGGATGCGCGGATCGATGCGGCATTACGCGAACAGTTCGGCCGGGGTGCTTCCTCCGAATCCCCCGGTGGTGCCGCCACGGATCCGTCAACCCCGCTCCAGCAATGTGTCGCCGAGCTCCTCGACGGTCGACCATCGACCGCACGGAATCTGAAGTGCTACAGCACATCGACCCGTGTCGACGACGACGAGTTGCGCGAACAGTTCCCCCTCGAGGGAACCGACCCGGGGGACCTGCGCTCCTGGATCCTCCGACAGGTCTGGGAAAGGACGAACAGCGGCTGGATCTACCTGGCGCCTCTGGACCCATGACCCGACGGGTCGGCCCGCTACGGTCCCTGCCGGATGACCGCCCCTCACCGTGACGTCGACGCCGTGCGCGCCCTGCTCGGGCGGGCGCCGGACGTCCTGGTGCCCGCCGCCGGGTCCGGCCGTGTCGTCGCGGCGGACATCGACGGCGACCCCGACGGAACCCCTGTCGTGCTGCTCCACGGGACACCCGACTCGCGCCTGGCCCGTCACCCCGACCCGTCGATCGCGGCGGCGGCGGGGGTCCGGCTCGTGGCCGTCGACCGACCCGGTTTCGGTCGTTCCTCGGCCGATGAGCACGCGACCCCGATCGGTTTCTCCGGCGACGTCGAGGCCGTGCTGGACCACCTGGGCATCGCCACGGCGCACCTGCTCGCGTGGTCGGCCGGCACGATCTGGGCGGTCGGGGTCGCCGCCGCGCTCGAAGACAGGATCGCCTCGTTGACCGCCGTCGGCGGACTCGTCCCGTTCGAGGCGTTCTCCGACCCCTCGGTCCGGTCGGCCGCCGGGGACACCCGTCTCGGCATGATCGACACGGCGGCCGAGGTCGGTCCGCAACTCGCCGCCGAGATGATCGGCCCCCTGCTCGTCCCCGACCCCGCGACCCCCGTGACCGCGCTGGAACACCGGTCCGAGACCGGCGACGCGGAACTGTCCGCCATCCCGGGAGCCGACGTGGCCATGGTGGCCGCCGCGTGCGACGCCGTCGGGAACGGCCCGGGCGGTCTGATCCGGGACGTGGCCGTCCAGTTCACACCGTCGGGAATCGATTTCGCCGGGATCGGGGTCCCGGCACGGTTCCTGACCGGCGACCACGACACGATCTGTCCCCCGGCGTTCGCCGAGTGGTATGCGCGCGAACTCCCCCGCGGAACGGCCGACATCGTGACCGGCGCCGGTCACGGATTGCTGTTGACCCACTGGCGGACGATCCTGTCCGCCTTCCCGACGATCTGACCGGAGCGCCATGTGGCACGGCAGGGAACATCGACCACGGTGACGGCGTTGGACCTGAACCGGATGTTCGACCGAATTCGCTCACAGGTGCCGCCCGGGCCGGCTCGGGCGTACAGATTCCGAGGTTGTTGATGCCCCCTGCCCATGAACCGGTGAACGAACCCGGCGTCGCCGCAACGGTCCGCCCGCCGCTGTCGATCCTGGACCTGGCGATCGTCTCGGAGGGACGCACCAGTGCCGACGCGCTCGCCGACACCACCGCCGTGGCCCGCCGGGCCGACACGCTGGGTTACAAACGCTTCTGGGTGGCCGAGCACCACAACATGGCGTCGGTCGCGTCCACGACGCCGCCGGTGCTCATGGCACACCTGGCCGCGGTGACCGAACGGATCCACGTCGGCTCCGGCGGGATCATGCTGCCGAACCATCCGCCCCTGGTGGTCGCGGAACACATCGCGATGCTCGAGGCGTTGCATCCGGGCCGCATCGACCTGGGGCTCGGCCGTGCGCCGGGCACCGACCAACGGACCGCGACCGCGTTGCGACGTCAAGCCGCGCAGCTCGGCGTGGAGGAGTACCCCCGGGACCTGTTGGACCTGATGTCGTTGCTCGGCGACGTCCGCGACGACCGGACCCTGGGGAACCACTTCCGGGCCACGCCGGCCCCGGCGACCAGTCCGGAGATCTGGCTGCTGGGCTCCAGTGGCTACTCGGCACAACTCGCGGGCATGCTGGGCCTGCCCTACTCGTTCGCGCACCATTTCGGTTCCGGCGGCACCGAACAGGCCTGTGAGCTGTACCGGTCCAGTTTCGAACCGTCGGGGGTGCTGGCCGAGCCGTACCTGCTGATCACCGCGAACGTGCTGGCGGCCGACACCGTCGAGGAGGCCGAACGTCTGGCCGCACCCGGCCGGTTGATGAGCCGCAACATCGGTCGTGGACGGTTCGAACCGTTGCGTTCCCCCGCCAACGCACTCGCCGAGCTGGAAACGGCGCCGGACCCGGTCAACCGGCTCGGTTTCCGACCGCGGCGGGAACGGTCCGGGCGGATCGCCGGTACCGCGGCACAGGCGGTGGGGTTTCTCGACGAACTGGTCGCGGCAACCGGCGCCGACGAGGTCATGGTCTCCACCGTCGCGTTCGACGTCGACACACGGATCCACAGCGTCGAGTTGCTGATGGGTGCCTGGAACGCCGATTGAGCACACCGGTTCGCACAAGCCCCGGATTCCGGCACCGGCGCCCACTGCCCGGCACACGGTCATCGGACAGGATCTAGGCTCGGCCGACAGCCGCCCGGTCCGGACGGCACCTCGACCGTAGGGGAAGACCGATGAAGGCACTGATCGCAACCGACGGCACCGACGACGCCATCCGTGGTGCCCGGCGCGCACTTCCGTTGCTCCAGCCCGACATCGAGGTGATCCTCGCCGTCGTCATCCCCGAACGTGAGGATCCGCTGATGACCGCGAGCGGTTTCGCCGGTCCGCTCATGACCGAGGAGGAGGCCACTGCGGAACATTCGGCGCTCGTCGCGCTCGGCGAGGACGCCCTGTCCCGCACCGGCGAGGCGATCGACGAGCTGCACGTGACCGACGCCGCCGACCTGCAGACCCGGCTGATCACGTCGATGGAGGGTGCTGCGGACGCGATCGTCACCGAAGCCGACCGTTCCGGTGCCGATGTGATCGTGATCGGCTCGTCGGGGAAGGGCGCGTGGCGACGGTTCTTCAGCGGTTCGGTGTCGGAGAAGGTCGCCCGGGAAGCGTCGTGTCCGGTGCTGATCTGCCCACCCGAGGGCGACGAGCACGACGGAGACGACTGAGCGAACCGGTCGACCCACACGCCACAGCGAGTCGAACACCCTGCGACCACCCCGGCTGTCGGAGGTGCACCTCGTGGAGCGAGGAGCGTTTCGATCGGATCACGTTCGTCCGACACGGCGCGGGCACGATGTCGTGGTATCGGGATTCGCCGGGACGGGTGCTTGCCGGATGAAGCGCGTTCTCCGCGTACATGACACGAAGATGTGACGAAGTTCGATTCGGAGGCGGGGTGCTTGCCGGATGAAGCGCGATGTTCGAGTACACGACACGGAAATGTGACGAAGTTCGATTCGGGGGTGGGATGGGCGCCGGGTGGAGTGTTGTGAAGGGTCAGGG
This sequence comes from uncultured Iamiaceae bacterium, assembly GCA_964626395.1. Taxonomy (GTDB): domain Bacteria; phylum Actinomycetota; class Acidimicrobiia; order Acidimicrobiales; family Iamiaceae; genus JAFDWI01. Next base: position 12,816 of record CAZVFF010000038.1, read on the forward strand.
GCCAGGGGTCAGGGGGCACACAACAGGACGGTGGCCTGGGCGAGGCCGCCGGCGTGGGTGAGCGACACCATCCAACGCACGTGCCCGTGGCGGCCCGTCGACCCGACGCCGTGACGATCCGCCAGCTCGGCGGCACGTCCGCCCACGAGCAATGTCGGGGCACCGGAATCTCCACGCGCCACGGCGACGTCGTGCCACCCGATCCCGCCGATCCCCACACCGAGGGCCTTCATCGCGGCCTCCTTCGCGGCGAACCGGGCGGCATAGCGCGCGTGCTGTGCCGCGGCCCCGCGTGCCGCGACGCAGTAGGCACGTTCATCAGCGGTGAACAACCTTCCGGTCAGGCCCGGCGTGCGGGTCAGCGCCCGACCCAACCGGGCGACGTCGACGAGGTCGACACCGAGCCCGACGACCGTGTCGCCGACGCCGGCGGCGGGACCGACGCCGAGAACATCGTCGGGGGCTCGACCGTCGGCGTCCGCACCGCCGGTGGTCAAGCCGTCGGCTTCCACCGTGCGGCCATCACCAGCACCGGGTCGGTCAGCAGACCGACGACCGGGAACGTGGCCAGCAGGTCGTCGCGCATGGTCGGTTCGGTCTCACAGACCGCGTCCCGCAGCGCGGCGTAGCGGTGCCGGTAACCCTCGAGCACGCCGCGCATCACCGCGGCGGGCAGCCGGTCCCGGAACCGCACGTGCACCAGCGTGATGCCGGTGCACACGTTGCCTTTCACCTCGGGAACGAGGATGACGGTGCGTCCGTCGGAACGGCCCACGGCGACGGTCACTTCGCGTTCGAACGCGACGCGGTGTTTGGTGCCCCGCAGGCGCGGGTCGGCTTCGGTGCGCAGGGGCAGATCGAGCGAGATCCCGCCCCGGTCGACGACCACGATCGTGGCGTCACCGGCTTCG
>CAZVFF010000039.1:0-13701 GCA_964626395.1 uncultured Iamiaceae bacterium
TCGCCGAGGCCGGGTCGGCGGGCCAGTCGTGTTTGGGGTAGCGGCCGGCCATGTCCTTGCGGACCTCGGTCCAGCTCCCCGACCAGAATCCGGGCAGGTCACCGGTGATCTGGATGGGACGGTCTGCGGGTGACAACAACTCGACCAGCAGCGGGGCCTTGCCGCCGGCGACGGTCGGATGGACCGTCGTGCCGTACAGGTCCTGGGGTCGCACCGAGATCATCGGTTGTTCACCGCTGTAGTCGATGCGGACCCGACGACCGTTGGCCAGGGTGAACTCCTCGGGCACGATCGAATCCAACTGGTGGACCCGATGGTGGCCCACGTGGTCGCGCAACAGCTGTGCGACGTCGATCCGTTCCAGGTCGGCCCGGCGGGTCATCCCGTCGAGTCGGGGCACGAGCCAGGCGTCCAGATCGGCGAGCAACGCGTCGTCGGACACGTCGGGCCACTCGTCGTCGAACACCCGGTGCGCGTAGCCCAGGCGGGTCTGCAACGCCCGGGCGGCCGTCGACCAACCCAACACGGCGAGGTGGGTGTCACGGATCCGGTCGGCCAGCGCCACGGCGGTCTCCTGCCCGGGTCGGGCCGGTCCTTCGGTGGCGGCGAGTACGAGCCTGCCGAGCCGGCGTTCGGTCCGGGTCCGCAGGTCGTCCCGTTCGGCGTCCCATTCCAGGATCGACCGTCGTTCGATGTCGTCGCCGGCGACCGCCTCGAGGTCGGTCTCGTCCAGTGACGCGGCGAGCAGGATCCGATGATCGGCACGATTGCGACCACCCTTCGGTCGCGCGGCGAGCTCCGCGACCACGAGGAAGGCTTCCCCGGTGAGCGCGTCACCCTCGGGCAACCACGCGCCGGTCCCCTGCCGGGTCCGGAACCTGGCGTTGCCGCGGGCTTGTGCGACCCGGTCGGGATAGGCGAGCGCCAGTGCCATGCCGGCCTCGTCGACCGACCCGATGGAACCACGATCGATCCCGGCCCGGCGGCGCAACTCGTCCGCGCGGTGGCGCACGAGCCCGAGCGCGGACGGGTTCAGCTGCGGATGGTCGCGCAACGAACCGTCGATGAGGCGCAGCCGGACGGCGATGTCGGTCGGCAGGTCGTCGGGGCGACCACGTAGCACGTCGCGTTCGGCGAGCATCGCGGCGAGCGCACACGCTGTGCCGCCGAAGCCCAGGTCACCGCCCGCGAGGATCATGCGCGCCAGGCGTGGATGCACCGGTAGTCCGGCCATCCGACGGTCGAGACCGGTGACGTGACCCGCCGCATCGAGTGCGCCGAGGTCACCGAGCAGCGAACGGGCCTCGTCCATCGACCGGCGTGGCGGCTGGTCGATGAACGCCAGGTCCTCGGGCGCGGCGCCCCACACGGCCAGTTCGAGCGCGAGCCCGGCGAGGTCGACCGTTGCAATCTCCGGTTCGGCGTGGGCGGGTCGGGTGGCGTGTTCCATCCGGGACCACAACCGGTAGGCGACGCCGGGTGCGGTGCGTCCTGCACGCCCGGCGCGCTGTTCGGCCGACGCCCGCGAGTTGGATCCGGTGTGCAGACGGGTGAGGCCACCACCGGCGTCGTAACGGGGGCTGCGGACCTGTCCCGAATCGATCACGACCCGGACGCCGTCCACAGTCAGGCTGGTCTCGGCGATGTCGGTGGCCAGGACCACCCGGCGGCGCCCGGCCGGTGACGGCCGGAGCGCGAGGTCCTGTTCCTCCCGCGGTAACGCGCCGAACAGCGGCCGGATGTCGACGTCCCCGGTGCGCCCGTCGCGTTGCAGCAGGGATGCGACCCGGCGGATGTCGGCGGCACCGGGGAGGAACACGAGGATGTCGCCTTCGTCGTGGGCCAAGGCGTGCTGCACGGTGGCGGCGGTGGCTTCCGCTGTGCGTGGCCGACCGTGGCCGCGCCCGGCCCGGCGTCCCCGGGCGTTGCGGTCGGTCGTCGGCCGCCAGCGGATGTCCACCGGCCAGGTGCGCCCCTCACTGGTGACGATCGGGGCCGGGCCGTCGTCGCCACCGAGCACGGCGGCGACGCGGTCGGTGTCCAGCGTGGCGGACATCGCCAGGATCCGCAGGTCGGGGCGCAGGGCGGCACGGGCGTCCAGTGCGAGCGCGAGCGCCAGGTCGGTCTGCAGGTTGCGTTCGTGGATCTCGTCGAAGACGACGATCCCGGTGCCTTCCAGTGACGGGTCGTGCTGGAGCCGGCGGGTCAGGATCCCCTCGGTGATGACCTCGATCCGCGTGGTCGGCCCCACGTGACGGTCGTCGCGGGTGCGATACCCGACGGTGTCGCCGACCCGTTCGCCGAGCAGGTCGGCCATGCGGTGTGCGGCGGCCCGGGTGGCGAGCCGGCGGGGTTCCAGGATGACGATCCGTCCGTCACCGAGCCACGGCGCGTCGAACAGCCGCAACGGCACGATGGTCGTCTTGCCGGCGCCGGGTGGCGCCTGCAGCACCGCCGAGGTGCCGTCGCGAAGTGCCGCCCGCACGTCGCCGACGACATCCTCGACCGGCAGGGAGACATCCCCGCCGGTCGAGGATTGCGCCGATCGGTCCATGGGCCCAGTCTCGCGGGCCGTGGCGGCACCTCACGCGGCCCGTCGGCGGGCACCCGAGGACCGCTGTGGCCCGTGTGCGGCACCGGGGACGCTCGGGGTCCGGTCCGTCGAGGTGACCGGCGGAACCGGGACCGTCTCACACGTCGATACCCGGGATCGGGATCGGCGGTCCTACTTGTCGCGGAAGCTCATGTCCAGCGAGACCTCGCCGTCACCGAGGTCGGTGATCTCCACGGCGTAGTGGGTGTCGCCGTCCTCGCCGGTGACACCGCCGTCCCCCGCCGGCCCCAACCCCGACGGGCCGACCTCGAGACCGTTCTCCTCGAAGATCTCCTGGAAGTGGGCCTCGAGCTCGGCGGGCGCACCCGGACCGTTGGCCCAGATCGCGACGCCCTGCATGCTGGACGGTCCGTTCTCGGCGTCGAAGGTCTTGGTGACCCGGAACCCGTCCGGGACCGGGAGGATGTCGGTCGGCCACCCTTCGGGCAGCGCCGTACCGGAGTCGTCCGGCAGGTCGGGCTCGTCGATCTCGAGGTCGGACTCGTCGACCTCCGCCGAGTCACCGTCGGTCACCTCGTCCTGGACGTCGGTTGCCGTGTCGCCCTTCGCCGCACCGTCGGAACCGGACGAGCCGCACCCGGCGACCCCCACGAACAACGTGAGCGCCAGGAGCCCACCTGCGAGGCGACGGAGGTGTCGCCCCGACGTGCGTGCACCCGTGGTCGTGTCCGTGTCCATCGGCCGAATCATCACATTGCCTCCCATGTGGGCACCCCGACGATCGCGGCCTCGTCGGACCATAGCGCTCGCATCGACGCCGTACCCGTGACGGATGCCACCTGACCGACGCACGCGTCGGGGTTCATGAGCGCCGACCATCCACGTGGCGAAGTACTGCGAGCCGCGACCGGCCCGGTTCGGGGATCAGGCTCCCGGCGCCTGAACAAGCGTGCTCGCCACACCCGGGGCGAGGGCGACACGGTGTTGGCGGACATCGGCGGTCACCAGCGGCGCCCCGTGCTCTCGACACACCTGGGCGATGAGTGCGTCGTGGATGTTGCCTCCGAGGTCGAGCTCCGCCGCACGACCGAGCACGACATTCACCGCCGAGGCAGTGGTGGGCAGGATCCGTTCCGGGTTCTCCCACCACGGGGCGAGCAGACGCGCGCTCGAGCCGGCCGACTGGGCGAAGGTGCGTCGCAATTGTGAGAACGTCTCGGTCAGGACGATCGCGGGAATCCGCAAACGGCCGGTCAGACGGGGTCTGGCGAGATCGTGGAGTTCATGGTCGGCGACGAGGGCAGCCAGGAACGCAGAAGTGTCGATCACCGTTCGGCGCGGGAACGGTCGATGGCGGCGAGGACCTCGTCGCTGGTCACCGTGGACCCGAGCCGGAGAACCGGAAGGCCGTCGTCGTCGATCTCGACGCTGCCCCCGGGCCCCACGGGTGTCAGCAACAATCCGTCCGGGCTCCGACGGATCAACACCTCCCCGGGTGTCGAGACGATCTCGTCCCGGAACGCACGCGGTAACACCATCCTGCCCTGGGCGTCGACCCGAACCCGTGCCACGGATGGTGATTCCATGGGACACAATCTACCGTCCGCCCCCGCGTCAGGGTTTGTCGGCGCCGACCACCCACATGGCGAAATATTGCGACCCGCCGCCGTAGGCGTGGCCGAGCGCCTTCTTCGCGCCCTCGACCTGGTGGTCGCCGGCCATGCCCCGCACCTGCAGGGCGGCTTCGGCGAACCGGATCATCCCCGATGCACCGATCGGGTTGGACGACAGCACCCCACCGGACATGTTCACCGGCAGGTCGCCGTCGAGCGCGGTGACCCCGTCACGGGTCAGCTTCCAGCCCTCACCCGGGCCGGCGAACCCGAGCGACTCCATCCACATCGGCTCGAACCAGCTGAATGGCACGTAGATCTCCGCACAGTCGATCTCGGCACGCGGATTCGTGATCCCCGCTTCTGCCCACAATGCGGCGGCACATTCGGCCGAGGCGCGGGGCAGCACCGGGTCACGGTCCGCCGACAGGGTCGGCTCCGAACGCATCGCGGTCGCGTGGATCCACGCCGGCGGGTTCGGCGCCGACTCGGCCACCGATTCGGAGGTGACCACGATCGCCGCGGCACCGTCCGAGGACGGGCAGGCCTCGGCGAACCGGATCGGGTCCCACAGCATGATCGAGTCGCGGATCGACTCATAGCTGATGTCGTGTTCGTGCAGGTGCGCGTACGGGTTCTTCAACGCATTCTGGCGGTCCTTCAACGCCACCAGGATGCCGGTGTCCTCCGGGGCACCCGACCGGCGCATGTAGGAGCGCACGTGCGGCGCGAAGTAGCCCCCGGCACCGGCGTGCATCGGCGGGGTGAACGGGATCGGCAACGACAGCGCCCACATCGCCTCGGACTCGGACTGCTTCTCCCAACAGACCGCCAGCACCCGCTCGTGGATCCCCGACGACACGAGCGTCGAGGCGACGATCGCGGTCGAGCCGCCGACCGAACCGGCGGTGTGGACCCGCAGCATCGGCTTGTTCGTCGCACCCAACGCGTCGGCCAGGTACAGCTCGGGCATCATGACACCTTCGAAGAAGTCCGGCGCCTTGCCCATGACCACCGCGTCGATGTCGGCCCAGGTCATCCCGGCGTCGTCCAGCGCGCGCTGGGCGGCCTCACGGACCAGCCCGGCCATGGACACGTCGTCACGGACCGCCTGGTACTTCGTCTGGCCGATCCCGGTCACGGCCACGAGTTGCCCGGCCATCAGCGGCCTCCTTCCAACACGGCGACGAGATTCTGTTGCAACGCCGGCCCCTGGGTGGCGTGGGCCACCATCCGGCCGGCGTCCCCGGCGGCGATCCGCCAGGCGGCCTCACCCAGGCGGATCATCCCGGCGGTCAGCATCGGGTTCGCGGCCAACGCCCCACCCGACGGGTTCACCGTCGCGTCGTCGGGTACGTCCATGGCACGGCGGAGCAGCAGTTCGTCGTGGCTGAACGGGGCGTGCAGCTCCCACGCGTCGACCGGCCCGTCCGCGACACCCGCTCGCTCGGCGGCGAGACGTGCCGAGGGGACGTCGGTGAGGTCCCGGTAGCCGAGTGCCATCGGGTCGATCCGGTGGTCGATGCCCCGGATCCACACCGGCTTGTCGCTCAACTCCTTCGCCCGGTCACCGGCGGCGAGCACGATCGCGGCGGCCCCGTCGGAGATCGGTGGGCAGTCCGAACGGTGCAGCACACCGACGTGGTCGGGCTCGGCCAGGACCTGCTCGGCGGTCTGGTCGAGGCGGAGCTGCGCGTACGGATTGTTGGCCAGGGCGTCCCGGCGACTGCGGGCGGCGACCTCGGCCATCTGCTCCCGTGTGATGACCCCGGATTCGAGCGCCGCGGACGCGGCGAGCGCCGCGGTGCCGACCGAGTCGAGCCACAACGGGCCGACCACGTACGGGTCCAACTGGCGGGACATGACCTTGGGCAGGTCGCCCGAGGACGACTTGGCGTAGCTGTAGACGAATGCGGTGTCCACCGCGCCGGTCTGGATCTTCACCCAGGCCTCGTACAGCGCCCAGGCGCCGTCCATCTCCACATGGGATTCCGAGATCGGCGGCCACGGGCCGACCGCGTCCAGGGTCGACACGAACGAGAACGCGTTGCCGGCGAGATAGTCGGTGGACCCTGAGCAGGTGAACCCGATGTCGGCGATGTCGAGGCCGACGTTGTCCAGTGCCTGCCGGGTGACGGGCATGAGCATCTCGACCTCGTTGAGGTCCTCGGCGGCCCGGACGTGGTGGGACTGGGCGAACGAGACGATCGCGACATCACGCATCACGCTGCACCTCCCGACTCGGCCGGACCCCAGGAGACGACATGACCGGCCTCGTCCACCACGGCGTCGGGCCGGTCCATCGGTTTGAAGTACCGGATCGACTCGAGCGTCGGTTCGATCTCGTCGTCGGGGACCCAGACCGGCTCGAGCCACTGGCCGATCCGGACCTCGTCGGGAGACGCCTCCTGCACCAGGTGCATCAGGAACATGTCGGCGCCTTCCAGTTGGATCAGGCCACCGACGTAGGGCAGTTCCATGACCGAACCGTGGAACGCCACGTTGACCACGCAGTAGGACACCAGCACCCCGGGACCGGCGAGCTCGACGATCTCCGAAGTGGGCACCCCGTGGGTCGGGCACGCGCCACGGGACGGCACGTACACCTTGTGGCAGATCGGGCAGGCCTCGCCGAGGATCTTGCGCTCCATGATCCCGCGGAGGAACGTGGTGGTGGCCCGACCGGCGGTGAAGTCGTAGTCCAGCCTGGCCGGGGTGGCGAGTTTCGTGACGGGTTCCGCGTCACGCAGCGATTCGGGCAACACGATGGTCACGACGCGTCCTCCACGGTGAAGTACTCGATGTCGCCGATCTCGCCGACCCGCTCATCACGCCATTTCGGGGTGACACGCGTGCCGACCAACACGGCGTCGGCCGATCCGGCGTCCACGACGTGCACCATCGCGGTGTCGGCGCCGTCGGGCCGGATCAACGCCCAGGCGAACGGTCGGTCGAGCGGGTGCTCGGGGCGAGGTTCGGCCACCCAGGCGCTGGCCGTGACCACGCCCGCCGGTCCGACCTCGACCATCTCGGTCAGGTCCTCGGCGGTGACCGGGTCGTACTCGGGCGGTGGGACGATCACCCGCCCGTCGGCACCCCTGATGCCGACGATCACACGCTCGCGCAGGCCGGTCAGGAACGCCCCCATGACCGGTCCGGTGGTGCGTTCGAACGGATACTCGATCACCAGCGGTGCGCGCAGCACCCCGGTGGCGTTCTGGTCCCCTGATGTGTCCACGGTCACTCAAACTAGAACACATTCCATTTTCGGTGCGCAATCGCCGACGTGGTGACGCCCGCCCCGCCGGTCACCGCGCCACGGAAGCGGCAGTGTCGCCGGCCACGGCGACACGCACCGAAAGGCGGTCAGCGATCGAACGGGTTGGCGATCCGGACACCTTCGATGAGCTGGCCGTCGTTCAGATCTTCGGTCCACAGCGTGGAACACCCGACTTCGGCCGCGCTGCGGACGATCATCGCGTCCCAGAACGACAGCTGCCGTTCTTCGCTGATCGACGCCGCAGCGATCACGTCGTCGGCGGTCGGCACGTGGGTCCTCCATCGCGACAGGTTCCTCACCCGCTCGCGACCTTCAGCCGGGGTGAGCGGCTGCGCGATCTTCACGACGGCGTTGACGTAGAACTCCTGCAGGACCTGGACACTCAACGCGCCCGTTCTGGCACGACCGAGCCTCGACACCAGAGCCCGCGCGGTTGTGGACCGTTCGCCGGCGGAAGGGTCGTACGCGTAGAGGAACACGTTGGTGTCGACGAACTCCATGTCACATCAACGCCGGTGCAGCTCGTCACGAGACGCCGGACGGTCCCCGATCCGGAGTCGCCCCTGCGTCATGAAGGCCTCCTCGCGGTTCCACGCCTCCTCGTAGGACTCGTCCGCCCCGAGGGTTCGTGACAGCAACTCCCCGACGAGCGCGGACATCGACGTGTCCCGTTCGGCGGCCAGGACCCTGGCACGCCGAACCAGGTCTTCGGGAAGCGACAGGGTGACATTCCGCGAAGCCATGTGATCCAGTGTAACACGGGTTCACGAGTGACCTCCGGGCCCGATGTCTCCGAGCCCTCCCCGGAGCGGCAACAACGGGAACCGTCCATGTCCGCCGGAGCCGCGACCCGGTCGGGCCGGTAGCGTTCGGATCCATGTCCGCTGCTTCGACGATCCGTATCGGCATCCCGGGGGCGGCCCGGATCGGGCAACTCAGAGTTCGAGCAGATCGGCGATCAACTCACGGATCTGGTGCAACGTCGCGGGACCGACGTTCCGGCCGGTCTCCTCGACGAGTCGGTCCACGCTGACCGTGGTCACCAGGTGCGCCTGGGCGACCCCGAAGTCGTCGACGTCGACTTCGGTCTGCCACCCGCGCCGCGTCGTCGTACACGGCACGACGGCGACGGCGAACTGATCGAACGCGAGCACGTCGTCGGAGGTGACCACGACCACCGGGCGGACGAAGCCGGGCTCGCCGCGGGCGGGCGTCCCGAAGTCGCACCGCCAAACATCACCGGCTCGCATCGGCCACGTCGCCCGCTGCGCCGTCGAGCACCGTGCGGTCCTCGTCGGACAGCGGCATGCTGGCGAGCTCGGCGCCGATGCTGCGGCGACGCTCGGCGCGGATCATGCGAACCAGCTGTGCATCGAGGGTGAGGCCCTCATCGTCGGCAAGACGACGAAGCGCGTCACGGGTCGAGACGGAAACCTTGATGGTAGTCGACTTCGACATACTGATGAGTATACCAATCGAGGTGTCTTCGATGGCCAGGGTCCTGCTTGCCGATCCGGGATCGGTGGAGCCTGTCAACCGGTAGCCTGCGCGACGTGCGCGACGACTCCGTGATTCGTATCGGCATCCTGGGCGCGGCCCGGATCGCCCCGGCCGCCGTGATCGGCCCCGCCCGTCACGTCGACGGGGTCGCGGTGACCGCGGTCGCCGCCCGCGCCCGGGTCCGCGCCGAGGCGTTCGCGGCCGAGCACCGCATCGGACGCGTCCACGACTCCTACGCGGACCTCGTGGACGACCCCGAAATCGACGCCGTGTACGTACCGCTCCCCAACGGACTGCACGGGGTCTGGACCGAACGGGCGATCACGGCCGGCAAACACGTGCTGTGCGAGAAGCCGTTCACGGCGAACGCGGAGGAGGCCCGACACGTCGCGTCGGTGGCCGACGCGTCGGACCGGGTGGTCTTCGAGGCGTTCCACTGGCGCTACCACCCGTTGAACACCGAGCTGTTGGACCGGATCGCCGGCGGCTACGTCGGGAAGATCACCAGGATCCACGCCGCGTTCTGTTTCCCGCTGTTGAACCGGGGCGACATCCGCTGGAGTCGACGCCTGGCGGGGGGTTCGTTGATGGACGCCGGCTGCTATCCGGTGAACATGGTCCGGGCGGTCATGGGCGCGGCCGGCGCGGACGAACCCGAGGTCACCGACGCGAAAGCGGCGTTCACCGCCGGTGGCGTCGACCGTTCCCTGCGGGGTGACCTCCGCTGGGGCGACACCGAAGGCTCGATCCGGTGCGGCATGTTCTCACCGTTGCATCCGGTCGACATCCGTCTGAACATCGACGGCACGAACGGTTCGGTGCGGGTCCGCAACCCGCTCGCGCCGCAACTGTTCGGCCACGCCGTGTACCGTCGCAACGGCGTCCGTCACGTCGAACGGGCCACCCGGACCCCCACCTACACCTTCCAGATGGAGGCGTTCCGTGATGCAATCCTCCACGGCACGCCGTTCCCGTCCACGGCGCAGGACGCCGTTGCGAACATGGCCGTGATCGACGCCCTCTACGAAGCGGCCGGGGTGACCCCGCACCGGCCGACGCCGAACGGGTGAACGCGACCGTGCGGAACGCGACGGTGCTCGACCGGTTGGCCGACAGTCACGGCATCGCTGTTGCCGCACGACGCCGCCTCGGGGACCGGCTGGTCGAGGTCGAACTCACCAGCCGGGAACTGGACGGCCCCGCCGGGGTTCGGATCCTGCTCCCCGACGGCTACGACCCCGACCGGACCGACGGCTACCCGGTGCTGTACCTGCTGCACGGCGGCCTGGGTGGCTACCGCGACTGGACCGACCACGGCGGCGTGGAGGACGCGACCGTCGGGTGCGACCTGATCGTGGTCATGCCCTCGGGTGGGACCGGCGGCTGGTACCGCGACTGGCACAACTTCGGTTCCGGTGGCCGCCCGCGTTGGGAGGCGTTCCACATCGGCCAGCTGATCCCGTGGGTCGACCGGCACCTGGCCACCCGGGCCGGACGGTCCGGCCGGGGGATCGCCGGGCTGTCGATGGGTGGCCGTGGCGCGCTCGCGTACGCGGCCCGCCACCCCGGACGGTTCTGCGCGGCGGTGAGTTTCTCCGGTGCGGTGGACACCCGCTTCCCGCTGGTGCGGGCACTGATCGGCGTGTCACCGCTGGCGCACCGGCGCCCCCCGTTCGCGATCGACGGGTTTCCGTTGATCGACGAAGCCGACCAACGGGCCCACAATCCGTGGGACCTGGCCGAGGCGCTGCGTGGCATGCACGTGACGATCACCTGCGGCAACGGTCGGCCGACGCGTCGGCGTCACCCGGGCGACACCCGCCCGAAGGACCTGCAGGAACACCGGGTCCGGGCGATGACCCTGTCGCTGCACGAACGGCTCGACGAACTGGGGATCGACCACCGCTTCGACGACCGGGGCGACGTCGGCCACACCTTCGACAACTGGCGCCCCGCGTTCGCCGACGAACTCCCCCGGCTGTGCGCGGCCCTCGGCATCACGCCCAGAACGGTCACCTGAGCCGTCGAACAACCAGGCAGGTGTGGGACCGGTCGGCGGTCCGATGCTCACGCTCCCATTCGGCGCTCGTGCCCCACCGCGCCGCGCCGAACGACCTCAGAAGGGAGATACGGACGGCGGCGAAGAATCGGCAGCCAGTCAGGAGCGACGCGGAGCACAGCCCTGAACTGTTCCGCGTCGCACACCCGGGTCGGGATGAAGTACCCGGCCAGCGTGGTGACCCGGATGAAGATGAAGCGTTCGGTGAGCAGGAACCCTCGAGTCGCCGACCAGACGAGCCGCTGTGTGACCGGATCGGTTTCGAGAGTGACCGACTTGTCGTCGAAGACGAAGCAGAGCTCGTCGATTTCGAACCGGGCGGCCGAACGGCGGACCGTCCAGCGCGCAATGAGGTCGGCCCCAACCCACGACACCAGATACCAGATGCCAAGGAGCACCGCACCGACGACCAACCAGGCGGGATAGATCCAGAGCGCTGCACCTTCACGAGCGAACCCGACCCACCCGGCGATCGGAAAGATCACCACGAACAGGTACGACAGGGGTCGGAACACCCGCAGACTCCAGAGACGATTTGCCGCGACCGCCTCACCTGGTTCCAGCCGGTAACGGAGGGTGACCGATGCCGCCGCCCCATCGCCCGCCGCGCCGGTGGTCATGGTCACCGGACGCTAACAGGACCGCCCACGAGATGCGTCCCGGTTCGGACGATCCGACCCGTGCTCGACCATCCGGAAGTGCGGATCAACCGCGGGTCGTCCCGGGGGCGAGACGACGCCACGCGTCCATCGGGAAACCCATCACGTCCGGGCCGAGCACCTGGATGCACACGTGGTCGGCGCCGGCGGCCCGGAACTCGGCGACCCGGGCCGCGATCGCCTCGTCGTCGCCATGGGCGACCAGGGCGTCCACGAGCGCGTCGCTGCCGCCGCCCGAGAAGTCGGCGTCGTCGAAACCGACCCGACGTAGATTGTTCGTGTAGTTGGGCAGGCCCAGGTAGCCGGCCAGGTGTTCGCGCGCCCAGCTGCGGGCCTCGGCGGCGTCGGTGGTGGGGGCCACCGCCAGCTCGGGCGCCACGAGCGCGTCCGGCCCGAGTGCGTCGCGGGCCATCGCGACGTGCTCCGCGGTGACGTTGTACAGGTGCGTCCCGGCGCTGCGTTCCTCGGCCAGGGCGAGCATCTTCGGCCCCAACGCGGCCAGCACCCGCCGGTCGGCCGGCAGCGGCGGATCGTGGGCGTCGAGCCCGTCCAGGTACGCGCGCATCGCGCTCAGCGGCCGCCGGTAGCGTCCGGGCGCACCCGCGTCGATCAACGCGGCATGGCTGACACCGATGCCGATGAGCAGACGGTCGCCGTGCCGTTCGGTGGAATCCCGGTACATGACGGCGGTGTCGTCGGCGTCGTGCATCCACAGGTTCAGGATCCCGGTGGCGACCGTGATCCGCTCGGTCGCGTCCAGCAGGTTGCCCAGCACCGAGAACAGGTCACCGCCGATGTCGGGCACCCACAACGCCGAGTAGCCGAGCGCCTCCAGTTCCGCGGCGGCCTCGGCCGCCTGTGCGCCATCGCCGTAGCGCAGCCCCGAACTCCAGATTCCCGTACCGGTCAGCTCCATGTGTCGAGCCTCGCGCGGATCACGAACACGTGGGACGCCGACGCCCGTGAGGACCTCCGACATCGTCGCGGGATCGGCTCTGCGAGCCCGGCGCTAGCGTCGCGACGCGAAGCCGCCTCCACCACCCGTCGGGAAGGATCCCGCCCATGCTCGCCGCCGTCGCCACCGCCCTGAACCCCGACGACCCGCTCGCCGGGCTGCACGTGGGCCAACACCCCGACCCGACACCGCCCGAGGGCTGGGTGAAGGTACGGGTGCGGGCCGCATCGTTGAACCACCACGACCTGTTCACGTTGCAGGGGGTGGGCATCACCGCCGACCGGCTGCCGATGGTGCTGGGTTGCGACGCGGCGGGCGAGGACGAGCACGGCAACCCGGTCGTGGTGCACTCGGTGATCGCCAGCGACGGTTGGCAGGGTGACGAGACCTTCGACCCGAAACGGTCGCTGCTGTCCGAACGGCACCCCGGGGCGATGGCCGAATGGGTGGCCGTGCCCCGCCGCAACCTGGTCCCCAAGCCCGACGAGTTGACCTTCGCCGAAGCGGCGTGCATGCCGACCGCATGGTTGACCGCCTACCGGATGTTGTTCACCAACTCCGGGGTGGAGCCGGGTGGGACCGTGCTCGTCCAGGGCGCCTCGGGTGGGGTCGCGTCCGCCCTGCTGGTGTTGGGCCGCGCCGCCGGCTACCGGATGTGGGCCACCGCCCGCACCGGGGCAAAACGCGCCCGGGCGCTCGAGATCGGTGCCGACGCGGTGTTCGAACCCGGTGAACGGCTCCCCTCCCGGGTCGACGCGGTGATGGAGACCGTCGGCGAGGCGACCTGGGAACATTCGGTGCGTTCCACCCGTCCGGGCGGGACGATCGTGATCTGCGGGGCGACGACGGGGCCGAACCCGCCGGCGTCGCTGACCCGTATCTTCTTCCTGCAGTTGCGGGTGATCGGTTCGACGATGGGCAACCGCGACGAGTTGGAGCGGCTCCTGCGGTTCTGCGCGGTGACCGGCGTGCGACCGGTCATCGACGCCGAACTCCCCCTGGCCGAGGCACGCACCGGGTTCGAACGGATGGCATCGGGCGACCTGTTCGGCAAGATCGTCCTCACCCCCTGACGACCCGG